>NZ_JSYI01000130.1:0-211787 GCF_001023515.1 Diaphorobacter sp. J5-51
GCGGCCAACGCGGGCGTCGGCGGGGGATTTTTCAACGGCCTGCTAGCCCCCGCCCCGCGCCGGGGCGAACGCCCTCAATCCGCGCCGCGCGGCACGACACCCCAGCGCCGCGCCCAGGCCAGCCCCTGCGACGTGCCGCCCGGGCCCGCGATCGCCGGACGGTATTCACAGCCCACCCAGCCGTCGAAGCCGCAGGTGGCCGCCACCTCGTCGATCACGCCCAGCAGGTAGTCGACCTGCAGCTCTCCCTGGTCGGGCTCGTGCCGCGCGGGTACGCCGGCGATCTGGAAATGCCCCACCCGTCCCGTGGGCAGGTAGTGGCGGATCTTCGTGGCCACGTCGCCCTCCATGACCTGGCAGTGGTACAGGTCGAACTGCACCTGCACGTTGGAAGCGCCCAGTTCCTGCAGCACGGCATGGGCGTCCTGCTGGCGCTGCAGGAAGTAGCCGGGCATGTCGCGCCCGTTGATGGGCTCGATCATCAGCCGCACGCCCTGGCGCCCGGCCTGGCCGGCGGCCCAGCGCAGGTTGCGCAGGTAGCAGGCGCGTGCGTCGGCGTGCGCCAGCCCGGGCGGCACCACGCCAGCCATCACGTGCAGGCGCTCGCAGCGCAGCGCCTGCGCATAGTGCAGCGCCTGTTGCAGCCCCTCCTGGAATTGCGCCTCGCGCCCCGGCAGACAGGCCAGACCGCGCTCGCCCGCCGCCCAGTCCCCCGGCGGGGCATTGAACAGTACCTGCGTCAGTCCATGTTCGGCCAGGCGCTGCGCAATCTGCTCCGCAGGATGGTCGTAGGGAAAAAGGTATTCCACCCCCCGGAAGCCGTCGCACGCGGCAGCGGCAAAGCGGTCCAGGAAGGCATGCTCGGCGTAGAGCATGGAGAGGTTGGCAGCAAGGCGAGGCATGACAGGAAGGGCGTTCGTACAAAAAAGGGCGCCAGTCGCGGACTGGCGCCCTTCATTCTAGGAACGCGTGGTGGGCGTCAGGGGAACGTGAAGTTCACCGTCTGGGTCGTTCCCGCGCCCAGGGTCAAGGCCTGCTGCTTGTCGGCCTGCCCCGCCAGACGCGCCTGGATGGTGTAGCGCCCTGCGGCTCCGGCATCGGCCGTGAACACGAGCGGAGTGGGCGCCGCGGCATACGGCGCCACCAGCGGGGCGGCCGTGGGCAGCGTGAAGCTGTAGGCGCCGGTCACGCCGTCCACGGGCTTGGCCGACACTTGCACCGTGCCAGCCGCTGCCAGCGGCTGCAGGGCCCGCACCCAGGCATCCACCGAGGTGGTGCCGTTCACGGTGCCAACGGGCGATGCCGGCAGCGCTACGGCCTGCGTGGACGTGCCGACGGAGGTGACCAGCTCGGACTGCACCGGCACCTGGGTCACCACGGCCGTGGTGCGGCCGGGTGCCGTCAGCACCAGCGTGTAGCTGCCCGGCACCACCGGCCGCAGCAGGTAGCGGCCCGAAGCGTCCGGCACGGTGGCGCGCACCACCTCGCCTTGGGACTGCAGCGTCACCGTGGCGCCAGCAACGGGTTCGACGAAGCCCTGCACACCAGAGACCAGGCGCGGAATCACCGCCACCACCGGCTTGAGCAGGTAGCGGCCCGATGCGCCGGCCGTGACGACGGACTTGCAGGCGTCGAAGTCGAGCACGAAGTCCGCCATCTGGTTGGCGGCGATGTCGATGTTCACGTTCATCTTCACGCCACTTTGCTGGCCGCTGGGCGTGGTCAGCGCTACTTCGCCCGACCCTGTGGGCACGACGGAGTTGGCGAAGGGGGCCGCTCCGCCATTGCCCGCCAGCACCAGACGCATCTGGGTGTATTTGCCCGTGGGCAGCGGCAGCTCGCCCAGTTCCTCCAGCACGCCGTTGGTCAGCGACAGCAGGTCCACGCGGCGCGCGGGGTTCAGCGTGAGCTCATGCCAGCCGGAAGCGTCATCCGCCGCCGCAGCGCTTTGGTGCACGCGTATTTTCTGCACGGTGACGTTCACCGCGTCATAGCCGCAACTGGGGGCATCGGTCAGCGCCAGCTTCAGCGTGCCGGTGCCGCTACCGTCACCGCCATCACCACCGCCGCCGCCACAGGCGACCAGGGCAGCCAGCGCGGTGGCGCCAGCCAGATACTTGCAACAGGAGAGGGTTTTCGTGCGCATGATGTTCATTGCCTCCGGGGTTTTTCTTGCCGAGGAAGGTGCCGTCAGACCAGCCTACCGCCCCGGGGCGCATTGTGAGAACGGCACCCCGCGGCACCTGGCAGCCAAATGTCAGGTGTTGCCTGATGTATGGAATCGCCAGAAAAGCGGGAGCCGACTTCTGCGCTGTAAAACACCGGACAGGCACATGAAATCGAAATTCAACGCTATGAATAGCAGAGCAACCGGCCAACGGACATGCAAGCAGATCGCGCCCGTGTCCTACACCAAACGCGGTAGTCGCCCACGGCCCCGCACACCCTGCTGCGCGACCCGCCGCCGGGCAGGTCAGACCGGCTGCGCGGCCTGCACCAGCCGTTGCGTGTAGGCGTGGCGCGGGGCATCCAGCACCTGGTGCACGCTGCCGCTTTCCACCACCTCGCCGTCCTTCATGACGATGACCTCATGCGCCATGGCGCGCACCACCGCCACGTCGTGCGTGATGAGCAGGTACGACAGCGCCCGCTCCTTCTGCAGGCGCTGCAGCAGGCTCAGCACCTGCTGCTGGATGGTGACGTCCAGCGCGCTGGTGGGCTCGTCCAGCACCAGCACCTGGGGCTCGACGATGAGCGCGCGCGCAATGGCCAGGCGCTGGCGCTGGCCGCCCGAGAACTCATGCGGGTAGCGCGCCAGCAGGCCGGGGAATTGCGCGTCCGTCAGGCCCACCTCGGCCAACATGGCGGCCACGCGCGCGCGGCGCTCGGCCACGTCCAGCGCAGGCATGTGCACGCGCAGGCCCTCGCCCACGATCTCCTCCACGGTCATGCGCGGCGACAGGGACGAGAACGGGTCTTGGAACACCACCTGCACCTGCCGGCGCAGCTGCTGGTTGTGCGCGGTGTTGCGGTGGGCGGGCTGCTGCCAGGCCTGGCCGGCAACCCGCAGCTCGCCGCGCGACGGCAGCAGGCCCAGCAGCGCCTGGGCCAGCGTGGACTTGCCCGAGCCCGATTCGCCCACGACCCCCAGCGTGCGCGCACGCGCAATGCGAAAGCCCGCATCCTTCACGGCCACGAATTCGCCCTTGGCAAACCAGCCGCGGATGCCCGGCACCGGCACGGGGTAGGCCACGCGCAGGCCGCTTGCCTGCGCGGCGGGCACGGCGTCGCCGTCGGCACCGCTTTCTACTACGTCCCGCCGCGGCGTACTGCCGATCAGCTTGCGCGTGTAGGCATGCTGCGGTGCGTCGAACACCTGGGCGACGGTGCCCTGCTCCACCACGGCGCCCTGCTCCATGACGGCCACGCGATCGGCAAAGCGGCGCACCAGCAGCAGGTCGTGCGTGATGAGCAGCACGGCCATGCCCGTCTGGCGCTGCAGGTCGGACAGCAGGTCCAGGATCTGGCCGCGCAGCGTCACGTCCAGCGCGGTGGTGGGCTCGTCGGCCAACAGCAGCTTCGGTCGGCTGGCCAGGGCCATGGCGATCATGGCGCGCTGGCGCTGCCCTCCCGAAAGCTGGTGCGGAAAACTGCCCGCGCGCCGCGCCGGCTCGGGGATGCCGGTACTCGCTAGCAGTTCGATAGCTGCTTGCGCGCTCTGCGCCTTGCTCAGGGCCTGTTTTAGCACCAAGACCTCGGCCACCTGGTCGCCAATCGTCATCAGCGGGTTCAGCGCCGTCATGGGCTCCTGGAACACCATGGCGATATCGCCGCCGCGCACGCCGCGCAGTTCGCGCTCAGGCAGTTGCAGCAGATCACGCCCGTGCATCAGCGCGCTTCCCTCCAGTTGCGCATCGCCCGTCAGGCGTAGCAGCGCCAGCGCGGTCACTGTCTTGCCCGAGCCGGATTCACCCACCAGCGCGAGCTTTTCGCCCGGGGCCATGTCGAAGCTCACCCCATGCACCACCTGCTTGGCGCCGAAGCGCACCCGCAGATCCCGCACCTGCAGCAGCGGCGCGGACGATGGAGACAGGGGGGGCGCAGCGCGCATGGCAGAAGGGTTCACGATGCCTCAGTTCTTGCGGGGGTCCAGCGCGTCGCGCAGCGCATCGCCCATGAAGGTGAGCAGCAGCAGCGTGGTGACCAGCACCCCGAAGGTGAAGATGGAGATCCACCACGCGTCGATGTTGTTCTTGCCCTGGGACAGCAGCTCGCCCAGGCTGGGTGTGCCGGGCGGCACGCCCAGGCCCAGGAAGTCCAGCGACGTCAGCGCCAGGATCGCCGCACCCATGCGGAACGGCAGAAAGGTGACCACGGGCGTCATGCTGTTGGGCAGGATATGGCGGCGGATGATCTGGCCGTTGGACACGCCCAGCGCCCGCGCGGCCTTCACATAGTCCAGTTGCCGGTTGCGCAGGAATTCCGCGCGCACATAGTCCGACAGCCCCATCCAGCCGAACAGGCTGAGCAATACCAGCAGCAGCCCGATGCTGGGCGCGAACACGGCGCTGAAGATGATGAGCAGGTACAGCTCGGGCATGGAGCCCCAGATCTCGATGAAGCGCTGGAAAGCCAGGTCGGTCTTGCCGCCAAAGAAGCCCTGTACCGCCCCCGCCGCCACGCCCAGTGCCACGCCCACCACGGTGAGGGCAATACCGAACAACACGCTCACGCGAAAGCCGTAGATCAGTTGCGCCAACAGGTCACGCCCGCGGTCATCCGTGCCCAGCCAGTTGTCGCGCGACGGGCCCGAGGGGTTGGGCTCCTTCGCGAAGTAGTTCAGCGTGTTTGGCCCGTAGCGGTTGAGCGTGTACAGCGCCCAGTTATCCCCCTGCGACAGCCGCTCGCGAATGAAGGGGTCGAGATAGTCGGTGGGCGTCTGGAAGTCACCGCCGAAAGTCGTCTCGGGGTAATCGTTGAACAACGGGAAATACGTCTGACCCTCATAGCGCACGACGAGGGGCCGGTCGTTGCTGACCAGTTCTGCCCCCAGGCTGATCACGACCAGGGTGCAGAACACCACCAGGCTCCAGAACCCCAGGCGGTTGGCACGAAAGCGCTGCCAGGCGCGCCGGCTGGGTGACGCCGAGGCGGCAACGGGCGCAGCGGGCGCAGCGGGCGCATCCTTAGCTACTGAAACGATAGCTGCTAGCGCTTGATGTTCAGGCGTTGGAGCCATATTTCAATCGAACTTGACGCGGGGATCCACCCACACGTAGCACAGGTCGCTGATGAGCTTGGTCACCAGCCCGATCAGCGTGAACAGGTACAGCGTGCCCAGCACCACGGGGTAGTCGCGGCGGATCACGCTCTCATAGGACAGCAGGCCCAGGCCGTCGAGCGAGAACAGCGTCTCGATGAGCAGCGAGCCCGCGAAGAACGCGCCGATGAAGGCGGATGGGAAGCCCGTGATGATGGGAATCAGCGCATTGCGAAACACGTGCTTGTAGAGCACCTGCCGGTCGGTCAGTCCCTTGGCACGCGCGGTGAGCACATATTGCTTGCGGATCTCTTCCAGAAAAGCGTTCTTGGTCAGCATCGCCGTCACCGCAAAGCTGCCGGCCACCATGGCCGTGATGGGCAGCGCGATATGCCATAGGTAATCCGTCACCTTGGCCCACAGGCCCAGCTCGTCCCAGTTGGCCGAGGTCAGCCCGCGCAGCGGGAACCACTGCAATTGCCCGCCAAAGATCACCAGCAGCGCCACGCCGAGCACGAAACCCGGAATCGCGTAGCCCACCAGGATGATGAGCGTGGTGACGAAGTCAAAGCGCGAGCCGGCGCGCACCGCCTTGGCCACACCCAGCGGCACCGCCACGAGGTAGCTGATGAAGAAGGTCCACAACCCCAGGCTGACGGACACGGGCAGCTTCTCCTTCACGAGTTGCCACACGTCCTTGTTCTGAAAGAAGCTGCGCCCCAGGTCGAAGCGCGCGAACTGGCCCAGCATCTGGAAGAAGCGCTCGTGCGCCGGCTTGTCAAAGCCATAGAGCTGCTTGATCTGCTCCAGCCGCTTCGGGTCCACGCCCTGCGCGCCGCGATAGGCCATGCCGCCGCCCTCGCCGCCTCCGCCCATGCCGGCAGCGCCGGCCTTGGCCTCGGCCAGGTATTGCTCCACCGGACCGCCCGGCACGAACTGGATCACGACAAAGGTCAACAGCAACACGCCCAACAGCGTGGGCAGCATGAGCAGGATGCGCTTGAGGATGTAGGCGAACATGGCGGTTTCAGTCCTTGCGCGGCGTCGCGGCCTTGGGCGCGGTCTCGGCGGTCAGCGCAGGCGAACGGGCCCACCACGTATCCACCGCCCACATCTCTCCGGTCGAATACGGCGGCACCACTTCGGGCCGGTCCAGTCGCCAGGCGTTGTAGACCATGCGATGGGTGCCCGCGGACCACTGCGGAATGAGGTAGTGGCCATGCGCAATGATGCGGTCCAGCGCATGGCACGCGGGCAACATCTGTTCCTGCGTCTTGGCGGAGACCATGGCACGGATCATTGCGTCCACGGCCGGGCTCTTTACGCCGGGGAAATTGCCCGAGTCTTCCTGGTCTGCCGCCGCGCTGCCGAACAGGTCGGCAAACTCCTGCCCCGGGTTGTTGGTGCCCTGGTAGGCAATGGTGGTGATGTCGAAGTCGAACTTCTGCAGGCGCTGCTGGTACAGCGCGAAGTCCACCGAGCGGAACTTGAGGGTGATGCCGAGCTTTTGCAGGTTACGCATCCACGAGGACAACGTGCGCACGCCGCCTTCGCTGCTGTCCATGTATTCCAGCACCATGGCCTGGCCGCTGGCGTTGCGCAGCACGCCATCCTGCACCTGCCAGCCTGCCTCCTGGAGCAGCGCCTGCGCGCGGCGCAGGTTGTCGCGCAGCGTGGTGGCGCCGTCGGTGGTGGGCGGCTCGAACATGGGGCCGAAGACCGCGGGGGGCAGATCCTTGCGCCAGGGCTCCAGCAGCGCCAGCTCCTGCGGCGTGGGCATGCCGTGGGTCTCGCACATGGTGTTGCCGAAGATGCCGCGCACGCGCTGATAGGCACCATAGAAAAGCTGGCGGTTCATCCACTCAAAGTCGAACGCCAGCCCCAGGGCCTCTCGCACGCGGCGGTCCTGCAGCAGCGGGCGGCGCGTGTTCAATACGTAGCTCTGGAAGCCCGAGGGCAGCTTGTTGGCGAACTCGCCCTTGACCAGCTCACCCGTGTCGAACTTGCGGCCGTTGACCCGCCGCGCCCAGTCGCCCGCACTGAAAAACCGCATCAGATCGAACTCGCCGGCCTTCAGCGCCTCCAGCCGCGCGGTGTTGTCCTTGTAGATCTTGACCAGAACACGGTCAAAGTTGGCCGTCCCCTTGCGCACGGGCAGGTCGCGCGCCCAATACTGGGGGTCACGCACATAGGTGATGTCCTTGCCGAAGTTGACGGGCCCAATCTTGTACGGTCCGCTGCCGATGGGGATGTCCATCACCACCTGGTCGAACGGCTTGGGCTTGCCGTCGGCGCCCAGTCCCCAGTCGCGGCTGAACACGGGTAGCCCCCCGACGGTGAGCGGCAGTTCGCGGTTGGGCGCCTTGAAGCGGTAGCGCACGGTGCGGTCGTCCAGCACATCCACACCGGCCACCTCGATCAGCAGCGTTTTGTAGCCCGGTGAGGTGTAAGGGCCCATCAGGGTGTCGAAACTGTGCTTTACATCCTGGGCCAGCACCGGCTTGCCGTTGTGAAAGCGCGCCTCGGGCCGCAGCCTGAAGGTGGCTGACAGGCCATCCGGCGCCACCGCCACATCCTCGGCCAGCAGTCCGTAGCCGGTGGCCGTTTCGTCCAGCGAGCCGGTGAGCAGCGAGTCGAACATCAGCGCCGACAGGTAGGCCGGCGCGTTGCCACGGATCGTGAATGGGTTGTACTTGTCGAAGGTGGAGGTGCGCAGATTGCTCACCAGGCGCAATTCGCCGCCCTTGGGCGCCTGTGGGTTGACGTAGGGGAAGTGCGCGAAGTCGGCCGCCAGCGCGGGCGCCCCCCACATCGCGTAGGCATGCGCGGCCCAGGCCGTCCCGCCCGCCACGCTGCTCCCTCCCAGCCAACCGATCAATAAACAGATACGCCAGAACCGCATGCGACAATTCTGCACCACGCAAGCGGCCCGCAAGCCCCCGCGTCACGCTTGCCATTTCCCTTCGCACATCGCATTTCAGGAGAACAACAATGGGTTTTCTCGCCGGCAAGAAGCTGCTCATCACGGGCGTGCTGTCCAATCGCTCGATCGCGTACGGCATCGCCAGGGCCTGCCACCAACAAGGCGCGGAACTGGCCTTCAGCTACGTGGGCGAGCGCTTCAAGGACCGCATCACCGAGTTCGCCGCCGAATTCGACTCCAAGCTGGTCTTTGACTGCGACGTGGCCGACGACGCGCAGATCGACAAATTGTTCGCCGACATCGGCGCCGCCTGGGGAAAGTTCGATGGCTTCGTGCACTCCATCGGCTTTGCTCCGCGCGAGGCCATCGCCGGCAACTTCCTGGAAGGCCTCTCTCGCGAAGCCTTCAAGGTGGCCCACGAAATCAGCGCCTACAGCTTCCCGGCCATGGCCAAGGCGGCCCTGCCCTACCTGAACGACAAGTCGGCGCTCCTGACGCTGTCGTACCTGGGCGCCCTGCGCTCCATCCCCAACTACAACACCATGGGCTTGGCCAAGGCCAGCCTGGAAGCCAGCGTGCGCTACCTGGCCGAAGCCGTGGGCCGCACTGAAGACGGCCGCTGCATCCGTGCCAACGGCATCAGCGCGGGCCCCATCAAGACCCTGGCCGCCAGCGGCATCAAGGACTTCGGCAAGCTGCTGGGCCGCGTGGCTGACGCCGCCCCGCTGCGTCGCAACGTGACGATCGAAGACGTGGGCAACGTGGCCGCGTTCCTGCTGTCCGACCTGGCCAGCGGCGTGACCGCCGAGATCACCTATGTGGACGGCGGCTTCAGCCAAACCGCCGGGCTTTCGGCAGACCAGGTGTGAGCCTGCGGAAATGACTGCGGGGTGGGTGCGCCACACCAACCTTGCTTGAAGAACCAACGGGCCTGTAAGGCCCGTTGTTCGTTTCGGTCACTGTGCGCGGACTTTCAGGACGGCTGGTTGCCCATGATCGAGCCTTCGTCGGCACGGCAAGACTCCTGCGGGCATGGCCCCGGGGCCTGGATCTCAAAATCGGCAGCGTGCCACCACCTGCACCGAACGCGGGGCTCCCGGCAGGTTCAGGTTCGGCGAACTGCCATGGCCCGCCACCATATAGCGGTGGTCGAACAGATTGTTCAGCTTGAGTTGCACATGCCAGGCGCCTAAGCGGAAGTAGGCCATGGCATCCACCGTGGTGTAGCCAGGCAAGGTAACCGTGTTGCCGGGGTTGGCAAACCGCGCTCCCATATAGTTCAGGCCGCCGCCCACGCCAAAGCCGTGCCCCAGTGCCTCGGTCACCCACAGGTTCGCGCTGTGCCGGGGAGTCAGCGTGGGCCGCTTGCCTTGTACAAGGCTGGCCGCATCCGTCGCAGGCGCGGCGGTCATCTCGCCATCCAGTAATGGCATAACCGGCCCAGCTTAGTTCACATGCCAACCTTATATGGTTTGCCGGGATGCTGCCTCTACTACAGCCCTCGTTTTCAGAGGAGCCGCAACGAAAAAGGGTTAGCAGATGAGTACCTGCTAACCCTTGGAACGACTGGCGGAGAGGGCGGGATTCGAACCCGCGGTGGGGATTAGCCCACACACGCTTTCCAGGCGTGCGACTTAAACCGCTCATCCACCTCTCCGGAGCCCTCCATTATAGATGCTGCACAGACACTTTTTCAAAGATCTGACTGTTCCCTTGAAAAAACATGCTTCCTCACGGGTTTCAAGATGGAACATCCCGGTTCCCCGCCTTTCAGGATGCATCTCGCCCGCGACCCAAGAAATGGAACCGCATCAGAGTACGCTCCCGTGCTCTGGCGTGGTCCACTATCGGCAGCGGATAGTCGATGCCTAAACGCAACCCACAGGCCTGCAATTCCAGCGGCTTCATGCCTGCAGGGAAATGGAGGTGCTTATCAGGAACACACGCCAGCTCCGGGAGATAGCGGCGGATGAACCTGCCATCGGGGTCAAACTTCTGCGACTGCGCCACCGGGTTGAAGATGCGAAACCAGGGCTGAGCGTCGCAGCCGGTTGACGCCGCCCATTGCCAGCCGCCATTGTTGGCAGCCAGGTCGTAGTCGTTCAGGTGCTGGGCAAAGAAGCGCTCGCCACGGCGCCAATCGATACCCAAATCCTTGGTCAAAAAGCTCGCCACCACCATGCGCAGCCGGTTGTGCATGTAGCCAGTCTGCAGCAGTTGGCGCATGGCGGCGTCGACCAACGGATAGCCAGTACGCGCCGCGCACCATGCCTGCCAGTACTCAGGCACGTCATCCCACTGGACGCGGTCGTACTCGGGGCGAAATGCCTGGGTGACCACGTGCGGGTGGTGCCACAGAATCATGAAATAGAAGTCGCGCCACGCCAGTTCGGACAGCCAGGTCTGCGCGCCTTCGCAGCCTTGCGCGGCCTGCCGCGCGGCCAGTGAGGCCAGCTGGCGGATGGACACGGTGCCAAAGCGCAGATGCACCGACAGGTAGGACACGCCTTTACGCCCAGGAAAGTCGCGCGCCAGCTTGTAAGCCGCCATGCGCGGCAGAAAATCCTGCAGCAACTGCTGCGCGCCACGCGAGCCCACAGGCAGCTGCAAATTAGCCAGGTTGGTGGGCACGAAGCCCAGATCCGCCAGCGTGGGCAGCCGCTCCCCCGCCGGGGGCACGGCCAGGTGCTGAGCTTGGCGCTCCACGGGATAAGGCTTGGTCTGGAAGGCATCCAGCTTCTGCAGCCAAGTGCGTTTGTATGGCGTGAAGACGCTGTAGGGCTGGCCCTGCTGGTTCAGCACCTCGCCCTGCTCCAGCAGCACCTGGTCCTTGTAGTCGCTGAAAGCGATGCCACACGCCGCCAGGCCGTCTGCCACCCGTCGGTCGCGGGCCAGGGCTGCAGGTTCGTAGTCGCGATTGGCCAGCACTTCGCGCACGCCCAGGCTGCGGGCCAATTGCACGATGCACTGCACCGCTGTACCGTGGCGCACGATCAGGCCGCCACCGGGGGCGCCGCTGCGTGCCGCCAGCGCGCGCAGGTCCTCATCCAATGCGCACACGCTGGCGTGAATGAACTCCACGCGCCGATCGCCCCTGGTCGGCAGCGCATCAAGGATATCGGTGTCAAAGACGAAGACGCAGTACACGCGTTCGAAACGGCGCAGTGCGTGGTACAGGGCGGCGTGGTCATGGCAGCGCAGATCGCGCCGCAGCCACACAAGGGCGCTGGCTGGCATGGGACGGGAAGGACTGGTCTGGCTGACGGCGCGGCAGTGCCCCTCAGGCCTGCATCACCACGGGGCCGCCCTGCTCCAGCGCCCGCTGGTAGGCCGGACGCGCCCGCATACGCTGGCGGTAGGCCACCAGGTGCGGCCAGGCCGTTTCGTCGCCCCCGCGCGCGAGGGCCGCCTCCACGGCAAAGCTCATCTGAAAGTCGGCCATGGTCAGGTGGCCCCCGGCGAACCAGTCGTGCTGGGCCAGGTGCGCATCCATGAAGGCCAGGGCGGTTTGCACGTTCGGGCCGATGAGTCTTTGCTGCACTTTGGCGCACAGGGTGCGCGCGATGGGGCGCACAAAAAACGGCATGGGCTGGCGCGCAATGGTGTCGAACACCAGCTTCATCACCAGCCAGTTCATCAGGGACCCCTCGGCGTAATGCATCCAGAACCTGCACTGGCGATGTTCTGCCGTGCCGCGCGCGGGTTCCAGATGGGCCAGATCCGCCGGCGCCTGTGCACCGTAGCGCTCGGCCAGATATTCGATGATGGCGCCAGATTCGGCCACCACCATGTCGCCTTCGGTGATGACGGGCGACTTGCCCAGCGGGTGCACCCGCTTGAGCTCTGGTGGCGCCAGCCTGGTCACGGGGTCACGCGAGTAACGGCGGATGTCGTAGGGCACGCCCAGTTCTTCCAGCAGCCACAGAATGCGCTGGGAGCGCGAGGTTTCCAGGTGGTGAACGGTCAGCATGGGCGGCATGGTAGTGCAGTCGCGCACGAAGGGTTGGCGCCTGCCGCGGCACGGCGTGCCCCGCCATGGGTGTGCTGTCCCTCGCGCCGAGGCCCGGACCCACGTCCCTCACTTCGCCAAAGGAGCGCGGGGCGCTTTGCAAACTATATTTTTGATAGCTTATAGCACTTACTCATCAATGCTTAGCGCCTATTTTCATCCAAAGACGGATCAACGCCGGCTGTAGATCTGGTCAAACAGTGCGCCGTCCGCAAAATGCTCTCGATTGGCCTTGGCCCAGCCACCGAAAGCCTGGTCGATGGTGGCCAGTGTGAGCTTGGGGAATTGCTTGTCGTAGTGGGCCTTGGCCTTCTCGCTGGTTGGACGGTAGAAGTTCTTTCCAGCAATGTCCTGCCCCTCGTCGGAATAGAGGTAGGCAAGGTACTCCTCCGCCAGCGCGCGCGTGCCCTTCTTGTCCACCACCTTGTCCACCACCGCCACCGTGGGTTCGGCCAAGATGGACAGCGATGGCACGACGATCTCGAACTTGTCCTTGCCGAACTCCTTGAGCGCAAGAAACGCCTCGTTCTCCCAGGCCAGCAGCACGTCGCCCACACCGCGCTGCACGAAGGTGATGGTCGAGCCGCGCGCACCCGTGTCGAGCACCGGCACGTTCTTGTAGAGCTTGGACACGAAATCCTTGGCTTGAGTGTCGCTGCCGTACTTGCGCTTGGCGAATTCCCAGGCAGCAAGATAGTTCCAGCGCGCCCCGCCGCTGGTCTTGGGGTTAGGGGTAATGACTTGCACGCCGGGCTTGACCAAGTCATCCCAATCCTTCACGCCCTTGGGGTTGCCCTTCTTCACCAGAAACACGATGGTGGAGGTATAGGGCGCCGAGTTGTGCGGGAGGCGCTTTTGCCAAGCGGGCGCCAGCAGGCCGTGCTGGGCCAGCGCATCCACGTCTCCGCCCAGGGCCAGCGTAGCCACGTCGGCGTCGATGCCATCGATGATCGAACGCGCCTGCTTGCCCGAGCCGCCGTGCGACTGTTTGAACTGCACTTCCTGCCCCGTCTTGGCCTTCCAGTGGCGTGCGAAGGCCTGGTTGTAGGCCACATAGAGTTCACGCGTGGGGTCGTAGGACACGTTGAGGAACTGGGCGGGCTGCGCAAACGACGGCAAAGACGTCAGGGACATGACCGCCGTCAGGGCGGTGGCCAGGGGAAACTTGATAAAGTCGCGGCGATTGTTCATGAAGGGCTTTCGTTGCAGGGTGCGTCGGTGCGGTTCACCGATGCAAGGCATTCTGGAAGTCGCCCTTCAAAATCCAAACCAATAAGATTTCAGTTCGTTATTCCATTGACGTCTGAAGTTTCAGCAAGGAATCGCTCCATGGCACGTACCGTCCACTGCATCAAGCTCGGCAAGGAAGCCGAAGGCCTCGACTTTGCGCCCTACCCCGGCGATCTGGGCAAACGCATCTATGACAACGTGAGCAAGCAAGCCTGGGCCGACTGGATCAAGCACCAGACCATGCTGGTCAACGAGAACCGCCTGAACCTGGCCGACGCGCGCGCCCGCCAATACCTCGCCCGCCAGATGGAAAACCACTTCTTCGGCAGCGGCGCAGACGCTGCGGCGGGTTATGTGCCGCCCAGCGCGTAACGCAGTGCAGCGCTGCAAGAAGCGGTTTCGCTAAAGCCACTTCTTTGGCGCGGCGCAGACGGTGAGGCTGGCTGCGTCCCGCCCGGCGCATGACGCAGCGCTGCGCCAAAGCAGCGCCTCTTTGCAGTCGCCCCCGTCGCATCACTGTGGCGGGGGCGTTGCCGTTGTAGCCCACTGCGCCTGGCAGGCGGCCCAGGCCCGGCTCCCTGAGGAGATTTCATGTTGCCGTCGGTGTCATTGCTGGACTCGTTCCAGTTCTCACAGTTCACCACCCTGCTGGTGATCTACCTTGTGGCCATCACGGCCGAGGCCATGTCTGGCGCGCTGGCCGCAGGCCGGCGCAACATGGACATCTTCGGTGTCAGCGTGATCGCCTTTGTGACCGCGCTGGGCGGCGGCACCATCCGTGACATGGTGCTGGGCCACTACCCGATCGGCTGGACACAGCACCCGGAATACGTGTACCTGGTGATCTCCGCAGGCCTGCTGACGACGGTGGTGGCGCGCTACCTGCACCGGATCAAGCGTGTGTTCCTGCTGCTGGACGCCATGGGGCTGATCGCGTTCTCGCTGATCGGATGCAATGTGGCCCTGGAACTGGGCTACCCGCCCGTGGTGGTGGTGATGTCCGGCATGCTCACGGGCATCAGCGGCGGCATCCTGCGCGACGTGCTGTGCAACCAGGTGCCCGTGGTCTTTCGGCGCGAGCTGTACGCCAGCGTGTCCCTGGCCGTGTGCCTGCTGTTCCTGGGACTGCGCACGATGGAAGTGGAAAACAACCTCAGCACTTTGGTGTGCTTCGCCGCCGGCCTGGCGCTGCGGCTGCTGGCACTGCACTACCACTGGCGCCTGCCGGTGTTCTCGTACCAGCAGCGCTGGGAATGACACTGTTTCTGTAATCTTTTCGCGCCTCCCGACACCATGTCCGAACCGATTGAATGGCTGGAAGACGGCACGCCCTACAGCCCGCGCTTCTCAGACCGGTACCACAGCGAGCACGGCGGCCTGGAACAAGCCCGCGGCACATTTCTCGCCGGCTGCGGCCTGCCCCAGGCCTGGCAGAACCAGCCGCAGTGGCGGGTGCTGGAAACCGGCTTCGGCCTGGGCCTGAATTTCCTCGTGACCTGGGCCGCGTGGCGCGCCGACCCCCACCGGCCACAGCGGCTGCACTTCGTGTCTTGCGAGGCCTGGCCCGTGAGCGCGGCCGATCTGCTGCGCGCCGCGCCCATCGATTCCACACTGCAATCGCTGGCCCAGCAGTTGGCGGCGCAGTACTGGGGCTTGCTACCGGGCGTGCACCGGCTCTCGTTTGACGGCGGGCAGGTGCTGCTCACGCTGTACATCGGTGACGCGCAAGCCCTGCTGAGGCAGCAGCAGCCCACGGCGGATTCGGTGTACCTGGACGGCTTCGACCCCCAGCACAACCCGCAAATGTGGGACATCCACACCCTCAAGGCCGTGGCGCGCTGCTGCCGTCGCGGCACCCGCCTGGCGACGTGGACGGTGGCGCGCGGCGTGCGGGACGGGCTGGTGCAGTGCGGCTTCGAGGTGCAAAAGGTGCCAGGTGTCCGCCCCAAGCGCGACAACCTGCAGGCCACCTACGCGCCCCGTTGGGAGCCACGCGCCGGCCAGCCCGTGCTGCCAGACGCCACGGTGGCCGCCCCAGCCCGCTGCCTGGTGGTGGGCGCAGGACTGGCGGGCGCCGCCGTGGCGGCCAGCCTGGCGCACCGTGGCTGGCAGGTCCAGGTGCTGGACCGGGCCGATCACCCTGCCGCCGGTGCATCCGGCCTGCCGGCGGGGGTGTTCGCGCCCAATGTCTCGCAGGACGACAACCTGATCTCACGCCTGTCGCGCGCGGGGGTACGCACCACGCTGAATACGCTGGCGCAGCTTCCAGCCGAGACGCGCGGCACCGACTGGAGCGCGTGCGGCACGCTGGAGCACCGTGTGGACGGCACCACAGGATTGGCCTGGAGCGAAGGGCCTGGCCTGGACTGGAGTCGCCCCGCAACACCCGCACAACTGCAGGCCAACGGCTTATCGGCAGACACGGTGGCCTGCTGGCACGAGCACGCGGGCTGGGTACGCCCGCCCCAGCTCATCGCCCACCTGCTGAACGACCCGGCCATCCACTGGCGCGGCAGCGCGGCGGTGGCGGAGTTGCGCCGCACCACCGTCGACGGCCAGCCCCTCTGGCAGGCACTGGACGCCGAAGGGCGCGTCCTGGCCGAGGCGGAACTTGCCGTGGTTTGCGCCGGGCACCACACCGGCCCGCTCACGCACGCGCATTGGCCCATGAATCCGCTGCGCGGCCAGTTGGCCTGGGGCCTGCATGCCCAGGCCCCCGCGGGCGCCCCCTGGCCGCCCCAGCCGGTCAATGGCAACGGCAACCTGGTGCCCCGTGTGCCGCTGCAGGGTGGCGCAGGCTGGGTGCTGGGCTCCACGTTCGAGCGCCTGAAGACCGCCCTGCCCCCCAGCCCTGACGACCACGCCAAGGGCTTGGCCACCAATCAGGCCAAACTGCACGCGCTGCTGCCCCCCCTGGGCGTTGCCATGGACGCCGCCTTCACCCAGGCCGTCACCGCGCCGGACGGCCCCGTGCGCACCTGGGCGGCGGTGCGCTGCGGTGCGCTGGACCGCCGCCCCATCGTGGGGCCGGTGGACTCGGTGCGCCAGCCCGGCCTGTGGCTGTGCACTGCCATGGGCGCGCGCGGGCTCACGCTGTCATTGCTGTGCGGCGAACTGATCGCCGCGCGGCTGCACAGTGAGCCCCTGCCGCTGGACGCCCCTCTGGCGCGCGCGTTGAGCAGCGAGCGCTGGCTAGGATATGAGCCACAGTGAGCCGACACGCATTTCATATACAAATAACGGAATATATGAAGCATTAAAAAATAGTTTGTCTTTATAAGACAGACTTTTAAAGTGCGCCCATCGATGCTGCGGGCGCCATTCGGGGCCCGGCGGCACCTGTGTTGAAACGCCCACGGCCCTGCCATGTACCAGTACACCGAATTCGACCGCCAGTTCGTCCACCTGCGCGCCCAGCAATTCCGCGATCAGCTCGAACGCTGGCAGCGCGGCGAGTTGACCGACGAGCAACTGCTGCCCCTGCGCCTGCAAAACGGCTGGTACATCCAGCGCTACGCGCCCATGGCCCGCATCGCCGTGCCCTATGGCGATATCAATAGCACCCAGCTGCGCATGCTGGCCCACATCGCCCGCGAATACGACCGCCCCACGCCCGAGCTGCTGGCCCATGCCCAGGCCACGCAGGACCAGTTGCAGGCTGCCCAGCCGGGCCTGACACTGGCCGCGCCCCCGCTGCGCTACGGCTACGGCCACTTCACCACGCGCACCAACGTGCAGTTCAACTGGATTCCCATCACCCGCGCGGCCGACGTGATGGACCTGCTGGCCAGCGTGCACATGCACGGCATCCAGACCAGCGGCAACGACATCCGCAACATCACCTGCGAGGCCTACGCCGGCATCGCCGAGGACGAGATCGTGGACACCCGGCCGTTCGCCGAGATCACGCGCCAGTGGAGCTCGCTGCACCCCGAGTTCACCTACCTGCCGCGCAAGTTCAAGATCGCCTTCAACGGCGCCGCGGAAGACCGTGCCGCCACCGGCTGGTATGACATCGGCCTGCAGGCGCTGAAGAACGCGGCCGGCGAGGTGGGCTTTGCCGTCAAGGTGGGCGGCGGCATGGGGCGCACGCCCGTCATCGGCACCGTGGTGCGTGAATTTCTGCCGTGGGACCAGCTGCTGAACTACATCGAAGCCATCGTGCGCGTGTACAACAGCTACGGCCGCCGCGACAACAAGTGGAAGGCGCGCATCAAGATCCTGGTCAAGAGCGAAGGCCAGCAGTTCATCGACGCGGTGGAGGCCGAATACCGCGCCATCCTGGAGCAGGACGGCGCCCCGCACACCATCACCCAGGCCGAGCTGGACCGCGTGACCGGCCATTTCGTCGTGCCACCGCTGCGGCCCGCCGGCCGCCCGCATGGCGTGAACACCTCCGGCCAGCTGTACCAGCGCTGGCTGCAGCAGAACGTGCGCGGCCACCGCATGGCGGGGCTGAAGGCGGTGACACTGTCGTTCAAGCGCGTGGGCTTTGCGCCCGGCGACGCCGACGGCGACACGCTGGACGCCCTGGCCCAACTGGCCGACCAGTTCAGCGCCGGCGAGGCGCGCCTGACGCACGAGCAGAACCTGCTGCTGCCCTGGGTGCACGAAGCCGACCTGCCCGCGCTGTACGAGGCCGCGCGCAAGCTGGGCCTGGCGCAGCCCAACATCGGCCTGCTGACGGACATGATCGCCTGCCCGGGCGGCGACTTCTGCTCGCTGGCCAACGCGCGTTCGCTGCCCATCGCCGCGGCCATCACCGAGCGCTACCAGGACCTGGACGAGCTGTTCGACATCGGCCCCATCGACCTGCACATGAGCGGCTGCATCAACAGCTGCGGCCACCACCACAGCGGCCACATCGGCATCCTGGGCGTGGACAAGGACGGCAAGGAGTGGTACCAGATCACGCTGGGCGGCTCCGACGGCACGCAGCTGTCCGGCCCGGCCATCGGCGGCAAGGTGGTCGGCCCGTCGTTCTCGGCCGCCGAAGTGCCCGACGTGATCGAGGCGCTGCTGGACACCTACCGCGCGCTGCGCAAGGGCAACGAGCTGTTCATCGACACCCTGCGCCGCGTGGGCCAGGACCCCTTCAAGGCCGCCGCCAATGGTGCGCGCCACCCCAAGGCGGCTGAAGAGGCCGTGGCCTGACCCCACTCAAAAGACCTTGAACACTATGAAAATCATAGCTGCTGGCGCTTTATCCCTGGGCGCTGACGACCTCAAAACCCTGCAGATCGCCAACGATGCCGACCTGGCCGCGCTGGCCGCCGAAGGCGCGCTGGAGGGCGTGCAGCGCATCGAGCTGCAGTTCCCCAAGTTCACCGACGGCCGCGCCTACAGCCAGGCGCTGCTGCTGCGCCGCCGCTACCGCTTTGCGGGCGATATCCGCGCCACGGGCGACGTGCTGATCGACCAACTCGTGCACATGCACCGCAGCGGCTTCAGCAGCGCGGTGCTGGCGCCCGGCGTGGACCCGGCCGCGGCCGAGCGCCAATTCGCGCGCTATGCCGCCTTCTACCAGGGCGACGTGCTGGAGCCGCGCCCGCTGTTCGCCCGGGAGGCCGCATGAGCACCGCCACGGCAGTCAGCGCCGCCGAACTCGCCCGCGTCAACGCCGAGCACGGCCACGATGCCGCCGCCCTGGTGGCCTGGGCGCTGGGCCTGGGCCAGACGCCCATCGTCACCACCAACTTCCGCCCGTTCGAGGCCGTGATCCTGCACCTGGTCACCCGCGTGCAGCCGGGCGTGCCTGTGGTCTGGATGGACAACGGCTACAACACCGAGGCCACCTACCGCTTTGCCGACGCGGTGACGAAGCAGCTGGGGCTCAACCTGAAGATCTACCTGCCGCGCCGCTCGCGCGCCCACCGCGAGGCCGTGGAAGGCCCGACGCCCGCCCTGGACGACCCGCGCCACGCCGCGTTCACCGAAGAGGTGAAGCTCGAACCCTTCGCCCGCGCCCTGCGCGAAACGGCACCCCGGGTGTGGTTCACCGCGCTGCGCGCCACCGACACCGCCGTGCGCGCGCAGATGGAGCCCGTGAGCATCAACCCCGACGGCCTGATCAAGGTCGCGCCGCTATTGCACTGGTCGTCCAAACAGCTGCACGAGTACTGCCAGCAGCACGGCCTGCCCAACAACTTTGACTACGTGGACCCCACCAAGGGCGAAGACAACCGCGAATGCGGCCTGCACCTGGCCCACTAAAAACGATAGCTGCCTGCGCTTGCCCCACAAGCGCTGGAGCCAGATTTGACTGGAACATCGAATGAACGCCCGTGTTGACTCCCAAGTGCTCAACCAGCTCAGCAACCGCCACCTGGACGCGCTAGAAGAAGAAACCATCTTCATCCTGCGCGAGGTGGCCGCGGCCTTCGAGCGCCCCGCCCTGCTCTTCTCGGGCGGCAAGGACTCGCTGGTCATGCTCAAGTGCGCCGAGAAGGCCTTCGGCGCGGGCCGCATTCCCTACCCGCTGCTGATGATCGACACGGGGCACAACTTCCCCGAGGTGACCGACTTCCGCGACTTCCGCGCCAAGGAACTGGGCGCCGAACTCATCGTGCGCAGCGTCGAGGATTCGATGGCACGCGGCACCGTGCGCCTGGCCCACCCCGGCGAATCGCGCAACGTGCACCAGTCCGTCACGCTGCTCGAAGCGATTGAGGAGTTCCGTTTCGACGCCTTGATCGGCGGTGCGCGCCGGGACGAGGAGAAGGCGCGCGCCAAGGAGCGCATCTTTTCCCACCGCGACAGCTTCGGCCAGTGGCAGCCCAAGGCGCAGCGCCCCGAACTGTGGACGCTGTTCAACACCCGCCTGGCCCCCGGCGAGCATTTCCGCGTGTTCCCCATCAGCAACTGGACCGAGCTGGACGTGTGGCAGTACATCGAGCGCGAGCAGGTCGCCCTGCCATCGCTGTACTACGCCCACCCGCGCGAAGTGGTGGAGCGCCGCGGCCTGCTGGTGCCCGTCACGCCGCTCACGCCCCCGAAGGACGGCGAAGCGGTGCAGACGCGCACCGTGCGCTTTCGCACCGTGGGCGACATCACCTGCACCTGCCCGGTGGAAAGCCCGGCCGCCACGGCAGGCGAAATCGTGATCGAGACCCTGGCCGCCGAGGTCAGCGAGCGCGGCGCCACGCGCATGGACGACAAGACCAGCGACGCCTCGATGGAAAAGCGCAAGAAAGACGGGTATTTCTGATGACCACCGCCACTATCAATTCAATAGCTTCCAGCGAACAACCAGAAAGCGCTGGCGGCACAAATGATCACATTTCCGCGCTGCGCTTCATCACCTGCGGCAGCGTGGACGATGGCAAAAGCACGCTGATCGGCCGCCTGCTGGTCGACAGCCGCGCCGTGCTGCAGGACCACCTGGCCGGCGTGCAGCGCGGCGGAGAGACCGACCTGGCGCTGCTGACCGACGGCCTCAGTGCCGAGCGCGAGCAGGGCATCACCATCGACGTGGCCTACCGCTACTTCGCCACCGAGGCGCGCAAGTTCATCATCGGCGACGCGCCCGGCCACGAGCAGTACACGCGCAACATGGTCACCGCCGCCTCCCAGGCCGACGCCGCCGTAGTGCTGGTGGACGCCACCAAGCTCGACTGGCAGAACCCGCAACTCACGCTGCTGCCGCAAACGCGCCGCCACAGCCTGCTGGTGCACCTGCTGCGCGTGCATTCGCTGGTGTTTGCCGTGAACAAGCTCGACGCCGTGGCCGACCCACAGCTCGCCTACCGTCACATCCGTGCCGCGCTGGAGCAGTTCGCCCGACACGCGGGCATCGCGGTGGCGGGCGTGGTGCCGGTGTCGGCGCTCAAGGGCTGGAACGTGGTAGAGGCCAAGCCCGGCTGGTGCGACTATGCGGGCCCGAGCCTGCTGCAGATCCTGGAGCGGCTGCCCAACACCCCGCCCGACGCCGGCCTGCCCCTGGCCTTCCCGGTGCAGTGGGTGGAGAAATTTTCTTCCTCATCCGACACCTCGCAGGGGCGCCGCGTGTTCTGGGGCCGGGTGGGCACGGGCCGCGTGCAGCCGGGTGCGCAGGTCGCCATCTTCCCCAGCGGCCAGCTGGCGCAGGTGGCGCAGGTGCTGGACCATGCGCGCCGCGCCACCGGCGTGGCCGCGGGCCAGAGCGCGGGCATCACCCTCGACCGCGAGGTGGACGTCTCGCGCGGCGACTGGATCGTCGCTGCGCCTGCACCCGCTGCCGCGGCCGAGGACGACTTCGACACCCCTGCCGCCGTGCCCGCATGGCCCGGCCAGCGCGAGATCACCGCCACCGTCGCGTGGATGGACGACGAGCCGCTGGTGGCGGGCCGCGTGTACTGGGCGCTGCACGGCCACCGCTGGGTCAAGGTCAAGGTGCGCCGCGTGGTCCACCGCCTGGACATCAACACCCTGGCCGAGGAAGACGCCACCCAGCTGGAGCCCAATGCCATCGGCCATGTGGAGCTGCTGCTGCAGGAACCCCTGCCCGCGGCGCCGTTCGCGCGCAGCCGCGTGCTCGGTTCGCTCATCCTGGTCGACACCGCCAGCCACAAGACGGCGGGCGCCGTGCTGGTGAACGCACCGGCCCCAAAAGCTTGATCAACGTTAAGGTTTCCGCGCCTCAGGCATGGTTGGCTGGCCTGCTGAGGCGGCGGTCGGCCTAAAATCGCGGGCTAACCCCATACCAGAACACAACTACTCATGACTCACGTCGTCACCGAAAACTGCATCAAGTGCAAATACACCGATTGCGTGGATGTGTGCCCCGTGGACTGCTTCCGTGAAGGTCCCAACTTCCTCGTGATCGACCCCGACGAGTGCATCGACTGCGCCGTGTGCATCCCCGAATGCCCGGCCAACGCCATCTTTGCCGAGGAAGACCTGCCCAGCGACCAGCTGGCCTTCATCAAGATCAACGCCGAGCTGACGCCCAAGTTCAAGAGCATCACCAAGCGCAAGGCACCGCTGCCCGACGCTGACGACTGGAACGGCAAGCCCGGCAAGCTGGACCTGCTGGAGCGCTGACTCCCGCGCTCCCGCCACGCCCACATGCACCCATCCCCCGGCAGCCCGACGCCCCAGGCTGCGGACGCCGTGGTGATCGGCGCCGGGCCGGTGGGGCTCTTCCAGGTCTTCCAGCTCGGGCTGCAGGGCATCGCGGCGCACCTGGTTGATGCGCTGCCCCATGTGGGCGGCCAGTGCGCCGAGCTGTATCCCGACAAACCCATCTACGACATTCCCGGCATCCCTGTATGCACGGGCCTGGGGCTCGTGGAACTGCTGCAGCGGCAGATCGCCCCTTTCGCCCCCACGCTGCACTTGGGCCAGCAGGTCCACGCGCTGGCCGCGCAGGCCGACGGACGTATTCTGCTCACCACCACCGCCGGCACCGCGCTGCTGGCGCGCAGCGTCTTCATCGCCGCGGGCGTGGGCGCCTTCGTGCCGCGCGCCATCAAGGCCGAGGGCGTAGAGGCGCTGGCACCCGGCCAGTTGCTCTACCACCCTGACGCCGCCACGGCCACCCGTGCCGCGAGCGGCAAGCGCGTGGTGGTACATGGCGGCGACGAGGCGGCCGTGCAGGCGGCGCTGGACTGCGTGGACGCTGCCGCGCAGGTGCTGCTGCTGCACCGGCGCGATGCCTTCCAGGCCGCGCCCGCGCCGCTGGCGCAACTGCAGGCACTGCGCGAGGCGGGCCGCATCCAGGTCGTGATCGGCCAGATCACGGGCGTGGAGACCATGCCCGGCGGCACCCTGCAGGCGCTGGCCCTGCTGGACCCACAAGGCCAGCCACAGCGCCAGCCGCTGGACCTGCTGCTGGCCTACCTGGGCATCTCCCCCCGCCTGGGGCCCATTGCCGACTGGGGCCTGGCGATGGACCGCAAGCAGCTGACCGTGGACACGGCCACTTTCGCCACCAGCGTCCCCGGCATCTACGCCGTCGGCGACATCACCACCTACCCCGGCAAGCGCAAGCTGATCCTGTGCGGCTTCCACGAAGCCACCCTCGCCGCCTTCGCCGAGGCCGAACGGCAGGCGGGCCACAAGCTGCCCCTGGAATACACCACCAGCAGCGAACGGCTGCAGGCCCGGCTGGGCGTCGCCCCGGCCCGCTGACCTGCGGCGACGGCGCGGCGCGCCCTGCGGCAATGCGCGGGGCGCTATTGAAGCAGGAGCTTGCAGCGCGCGTTCTGCCTTGTTTCCAAATAGAAATCTGTCTAATAATGGCTTGTAGAGTGCGCTGGCAGCTCTATTTTTCATAGCAATTGACGTTTCGGCCATCGGTTCGCGCCTGAAACGGCCGGAACTTCGCACGCGGGCGGCCCTCCACCTGGGGGTTGTCATCCCTCAGTTCCAACTCCAAGGAGATCACCCCGTGCCCTTCGCACTGGCCCTGCCGCATCGCATCCTGTCCAAAGCCCTGGCCGCCGCCGCGCTGGCCCTGCCCCTGCTCATGCCCGCCGGCGTGCAGGCGCGCGAGTTCGTCAGCATCAAGGGCAATGCGGTCAACGTGCGCGAGAAACCCAGCACCCGCTCGGCGACGCTGTGGGAGCTGGGCCGGGGCTATCCGCTGCAGGTGCAGCAGCGCAAGGGCCGTTGGCTCCAAGTGCGGGATTTCGAGGAGCCGCTCGGCTGGGTGTACGCGCCGCTGACCAGCAAGACGCCGCACCGCGTGGTGACGGCACGCGTCGCCAACCTGCGCGCCGGCCCCGGCCAGCAGCACAAGACCGTGGGCAAGCTGCAGCAGCATGAGGTGGTGCGCAGCCTGGGCCAGTCGGGTAGCTGGGCCCGGGTGCAGCGCGAAGACGGGCAAAAGGGCTGGGTGGCCCGGCGCCTGACCTGGGGCTGGTGATATTTCGGGTGCCGCGGCGGTGTGGGCCTGTGGCGCGCGCGGTGCCCGGCGCTCCCTCAGCCGCCCGTTACTCGATCACACGCTGCGCCACCGGCGCATAGCCATGGTTGAGCGGCCCGTGGCCGTGACCGGTGCGCACATCGGCCCCGGCAGCGATCGCGCCCAGAATGTACTGGCGCGCCAACCGCACCGCCTGCGCCAGCGGCTGGCCCAATGCGAGGTGCGCAGCGATCGCCGACGACAAGGTGCAGCCCGTGCCGTGGCCGTTGTGCGTGACGATGCGCGCAGCTTCCAGGCGGTGGCGCTCGTCGCCAGGCAGGGCCAGCACATCCACCACCCGGTCGCCCGGCAGATGCCCGCCCTTGAGCAGCACCGCGCGCGCGCCCAGCGCCAGCAAGTCGGTGGCGGCCGCGTCCAGCGCGCTTTCGTCGGCAATGGCGCGGCCCAGCAGCCAGCCGGCCTCGTCCAGGTTGGGGGTGACCACGGCGGCCAGCGGGAACAGCGCGCGCACCAGCGTGCCCACGGTCTCCTCGGCAATCAGCCGGTCGCCGCTGGTGGCGACCATCACCGGGTCCAGCACCACGTTGGGCAAGCCATGGCGAAGAATCGCGTCGGCCACCACCTGCACCACCTCGGGCGAATGCAGCATGCCGATCTTCACCGCATCCACGCCGATGTCCTCGACCACGGCGTCGATCTGTGCGCGCAGCATCTCGGGCGGAATGCCGTGGATGCCCGTCACGCCGCGCGTGTTCTGCGCGGTGATGGCGGTGATCGCGGTCATGCCGTAGCAGCCCAGGGCGCTGAAGGTCTTCAAGTCGGCCTGAATGCCCGCGCCGCCGCCGCTGTCCGAGCCCGCGATGGTCAACACGCGCGCATAGCGCCGGCCACCGCCGGGCGTCTGTGTCTCTTGGTTCATGGCAAAAATTATCGGCCAAGCCGCAGCGCATTCAACGCAGCCGCGGCAACGCCAGAGCCTGCGCCACGTCAACAACAGGGGCACCACCCCTGTGCTGTAATGCCGGCCACGGACGAAACAGGGGTGTCCCCGCCGCACTAGGGCCTGTTCACACTATTTTTGCCAGTGCGAATGGCGTGAAAACCGCGCCAATCTAGGCGCGTGACGACGCCAAGGCCGGGGCCTTGGCTAGGAGGGCAACGACGAATGGCGCGGTTCTCACTCCGTTCCCTCCGGGTTGCGATCAAAAAGGGCCATTCGCGGCGTTGCCAAGCCTCGCTGGGGTAGCACCCCAGCTTCGTTTGGCGCCTTGCGCCTGGCCCTTTTTGATCGCAACGCATCTGGCAAAAATAGTGTGAACAGGCCCTAAGAACGTGTTGACGAAAGCGGCAAGCGACTGAGAAATACCCTAAGCACCCGATCCAGGTCATGCTGGCGTGGGGAGTTTCAACAGCATCGGCGCGCCGCGCGCTCCCGTTTTGTCCTTTGGTTGTTTGGCCAGGCCTTTCATCACGGACACGATGCACACTTTCCCCACCCTTCGCTCCTCCTCCCGCGTCACCATCCTGGGCGCGGGCCTCATGGGCCGCCTGCTGGCCGTCGAACTCGCCCGCCAGGGCCACGCCGTTGAGGTGCACGAGGCCGGCACCCGTGCCGCCGAAGGCGCCGCAGCCTACGTGGCCGCCGCCATGGTGGCCCCCCTGGCCGAATCCATCGTGGCCGAGCCCGGCGTGGTGCGCATGGGCGTGCACTCGCTGGCGCGCTGGCCCGAGCTGCTGGCACCGCTGGCCGCACCGGTGTACTTCCAACATGACGGCACGTTGATCCTGTGGCACCGCCAGGACGCACCCGAAGCCGCGCGCATGCGCCTGAAGTTCGAGCAGACCCAAGGCCTGGTGCCCGGGCTGCCGCGCATGCAGGCGCTGGACAGTGCTGGCGTGGCTGCACTGGAGCCCACGGCCGCACAGCGCTTCCACCAGGGCCTGTACCTGCCCGGCGAGGGCCAATTGGACAACCGCCAGGCCCTGGCCGCGCTGGCCGCCACCATGGACCAGTTGGGCGTGGTCACCCATTGGGGCAGCGCGCGCCAGCCGGCCGACTTCACTCCCGGCCAGGCCGGCCAGCCCGACTGGGTGCTGGACTGCCGGGGCCTGGGCGCGCGTGCGCAATGGCCGCAACTGCGCGGGCTGCGCGGCGAGGTGGTACGCCTGCACGCGCCCGACGTGACGCTGCAGCGCCCAACGCGCATCGTGCATCCCCGCTACCCGATCTACATCGCACCGAAGGAGAACCACCTGTTCGTCATCGGCGCCACCGAGATCGAATCCGACGACATGTCGCCCGCCAGCGTGCGCTCCACGCTGGAGCTGCTGAGCGCCGCCTACGCCGTGCACCCGGGCTTTGCCGAGGCGCGTATCCTGGAGATCTCCACCCACTGCCGACCCACCCTGCCCGACAACCTGCCCGCCGTGCGCGTAGTGCAGGATCGCGTGCTGGAGGTCAACGGTCTGTACCGCCACGGCTTCATGATTGCGCCGGCCATGCTCGATGTGGTCATGCAGGTGCTGAACACGGGACAATCCGAGCTCGCCCCTGGATTCGACCTCTCGCTGCAGCTCGACCGCGAAGCTGCGCTGCACACATGAACGTATTCATCAACCAAAACGCCGTGCAACTGCCCGATGGCGCCACCGTCGCCGACGCCGTGGCCCACCTGGCCCCCCAGCCCCCGTTTGCCGTGGCCGTGAACCTGCAGTTCGTGCCCAGTGCCCGCTATGCCGCGCACGCCCTGCAGTCCGGCGACCGGATCGAAATCATTGCGCCGGTCACCGGCGGTTGAAACCATTGCTCATGAACAGTCCTACATCCTCCCCCGACACGCTGGTGCTCTACGGCCAGGCGTTCCAGAGCCGCCTGCTTTTGGGCACCGCGCGCTATCCGTCCCCTGCCGTGCTGGAGGCCGCCGTGCAGCGCGCGCGGCCCGCGATGCTCACCGCATCGCTGCGCCGCCAGGGCAGCAACCCGGCCGAATCCGGCAGCAGCTTCTGGGAACTGCTCAAGCGCCTGCAGGTGCCGGTGCTGCCCAACACCGCCGGCTGCCATAGCCTGCAGGAAGCCATCACCACCGCCCATATGGCGCGTGAAGTCTTCGACACCCCCTGGATCAAGCTGGAGCTGATCGGCGACGACTACACGCTGCAGCCCGATACGCTGAACCTGGTGCAGGCAGCCGAGCAACTGGTCCGCGAAGGCTTCTACGTGCTGCCCTACTGCACTGAA
This sequence comes from Diaphorobacter sp. J5-51, assembly GCF_001023515.1. Taxonomy (NCBI): domain Bacteria; kingdom Pseudomonadati; phylum Pseudomonadota; class Betaproteobacteria; order Burkholderiales; family Comamonadaceae; genus Diaphorobacter; species Diaphorobacter sp. J5-51. The sequence continues at coordinate 27,507 of NZ_JSYI01000130.1, forward strand.
GACCTGGTGCTGTGCCAGCGCCTGGTGGACGTGGGCTGCCAGGCCGTCATGCCGTGGGCGGCGCCCATCGGCACGGGCCGCGGCCCGGTGAACCCCTATGGCCTGCAGCTGCTGCGCGAGCGCCTGGACGTGCCGCTGCTCGTGGACGCCGGCCTCGGCCTGCCGTCCCACGCCTGCCAGGTGATGGAATGGGGTTACGACGGCGTACTGCTCAACACGGCCGTGGCCCTGGCGACCGACCCCGTGCAAATGGCCGGTGCCTTTGCCGATGCCGTGGCCGCAGGCCGCGCCGCCCGCATGGCCGGCGCGATGACGCCGCAGGAGGCGGCGCAACCCAGCACGCCCGTGCTGGGCACGCCGTTCTGGCACCACACGCAGGGCTGAGCATGCCGCAAGCCGCCGCGCCATTGCCTTCTGCAGCCGCCATGGAGCAAGCCATCCGCCAGCACCATGCGTCGGCGTTTACGGACTTCCCGCCCCAGCCGATGCCGGCGACAACCCTGGAAGACCCCGTGTACCGCGCAGCCCTTGCGGCCTGCAGCGCCCTGGGTTTCATCGCCCATGACGCAGACTGCCTGGCCCGCGCCTGGGCTGCGCAGACGCGGCGTACAGGCTGCTTCGAACCGGCGCAGTGGCCCGACGAGCCGGCAGACTTCGGACTGCAGCCGCGCCCCCATGCGCACCCCTTTGCAGCCTGCCCGCAGAACCTGGGTCTCTACGCCGTATTGCCCGATGCCCAATGGGTGGGCCGCATGGCGCAGGCCGGCGTGCCGACGGTGCAGCTGCGCTTCAAAAGTGACGACCCTGCGGCCATCACACGCGAGGTACGCGCCGCAGTGCAGGCCGTGCAAGGTACCGCTTCGCTGCTGTTCATCAACGACCATTGGCGCCAGGCCATCGCGGCCGGGGCCTATGGCGTGCACCTGGGCCAGGAGGATCTGGATGCGCTGAGCCCCGAAGAGCTGCGCACGCTGCGCGAGTCCGGGGTGCGCCTGGGCGTAAGCACGCATGGCTACGCCGAGATGGTGCGCGCCGACGCGGCCAGCCCCAGCTACATCGCCATGGGCGCGGTGTTCCCCACCACGCTCAAAAAAATGGCCACAGTGCCCCAGGGCGTGGCGCGGCTGGCGGGCTATGCCCGGCTGATGCGCGGCTATCCGCTGGTTGCCATCGGCGGCATTGGCCTGGCCCAGTTCCCGCAAGTGCTGGCCACCGGAGTGGGGTCGATCGCCGTGGTGCGCGCCGTGGTGGCGGCCGATCAGCCGGAAGCCGCTGCGGCGCAGCTCATGCGGGCCATGGACGCCGGCAGGCGATAGCCCTGTCCGCGCACGGCGGGCGTTCGCGCTTCAGAAGCGGTTCTTTTGCGACTGCTCGAGTTCGAAGCGCAACTCCAGCTTGTCGTTTTCCATGCCAAAACCCACGGCCTGCCCTTGCGCGGGCGCCGGGGTGACGGGTACGGGCGGCAGATCGCTGAGGGTGATGTGAGGCGGCCCGGACACGTCCACGTCCACCGCGGCGGCGCAAGTGGATGCTGGCGAGCCGTCATCCACCGGCAGCAGCGCCAGGCCGGCCGCCATCGAGTCCAACGACCGGCCCGTTCCATCCTGCGCGCCCATCGGGTGGAGCGCTGGCGTGGCACGCGGGGTGGTGCGCGCGCGGGGCGGCGGCGCACCGCGCAAATGTGCGGGCGTGGTCTGGGCGATGGACAGCAGCAGCAGCAGCAGATCGTCCAGCGCCGCCAGGTCGAAGGGCCCCTCGCCCTGCGTCTGTCCCCGGTGAAATAAGAGGCCCTCCAGCACGGCCAGCACCTCGGGCGAGGACCATGCCGCCTCGACCCGTGCCAGCGCCTCGGGGTGGTCTTCCAGGCTCCGGCCCAGTTGCTGGAACTGCGCAAATGGAGGCACGCGTACGTTGAACCGCTCCTCGACCTGCGCGCGCAGGCCGTCGAAGCTGTCGGTTCGCCCCAGTTGGTGGTACAGCCGCAGCAGTTCAATATGCGCCAGCGGCGAGTCTTCGCCGTGCTGCGCGATGTATTGGCGCAGCACATGGATCGCCTGCTCGTGCTCGCCCACCGAGGTGAAAAATTCAGCCTGCTGTTGCAGATCGAACAGCGACTCGGGCTGCACACCAGACTGGGCCCTTGCCTGCAAGGGCTCCACAGCCGGCGCCGCCACCGCGGGGCCTGGAGCCGCCGCGGGTGCACTCACTGGCGCGGTAGTAGGCGTGAGCGGAAGCGGCCCACTGTCCGGCCCTTGCGGCGGCGGCGCCGTCGGCTGCCAGACATCGCGCGCATCCGGCTCCACCTGCAGCCGGAGCTTGCCGTCAGGGCCTTCCGCGGCCACGGCCCCGTCCCGCAGGCCACCGCTGAGTGCCACCGAGTCACGCCATGCCTGCAGCGCCTCGCGCCGCGTGCGGCGCAGCAGCCAGGCAATGCAGGCCAGCGCCAGCACCAGCAGCCCCGCGAGCATGTACACCACGGTCGCGGGGAACCCCTGCGACTCCACCTGCGCCAGGCGCTCGCGCAGCTCAGCCGCCGTTGCGCGCTCGCGCTCCACCAGCTGGCCCTGCGCGGCCGCATCGGCCTCGAGCCTCTTGAGCCGCTCTTCAAACCGCTGTGTTTGGGCCGTCGAAGTGTCCAGCGCCTGCCACCACGCGGCCGACTCCGCACGCAAGGCCTCGCTGGGGCGCGGCGACATCTGGGGCGGCTCGCGCGTGAGCTGCAGCGCGGACGCATTGTCAGGACCCAAATCCAGGGGTTCCATTACCAGGCGGGAGGGAGCCGCCGCAGCCGCGGGCGGCGAAGCTTTGGCGCTGGTGCGCAGCGTCGTGGCGGTCTTAGCTGCCCGCGATGGGCGTGCCGCCCGCTCGGCCGGGGCATGCGTGGACGCCGCGGGAACACGCGGCTGCGCACGAGGCCGCCGGACCGTGCGTGCGTCCTCCCCCTCGCCGCCCAATGCATTCCGCACTTGCGGCGTAGCGCGTGGTGCGGGCACCGCCAGGCGCGACAGATCGATGGGCTGCCGTGCCGCTGGGGGTGCAGTGCCGGGCGGGTCTGCCAGGAACGTGTAGGTGCGGCGACACACGCCCTTCGCAGCCGGCGGTGAGCGTGGCAGTCAGCACCGGCTCATCCACGGGAATGAGCGCCTGCACGCGCACCATCGGAATGGCGCCTCCTTCCAGGGGAGTGACATGCACACGCGTTTCGGGGACAGTGGTTGCGCCTAAGACCAGCCGCGCCCCGAGGCAGGAAGACGCGACGGTCTTGCCGGGATCGGGCCGTACCTCGAAGGTGAGATCGATCGTGGACCCCAGAACCACTGTGCCGTGGCTGCCGCCAAGCGAAAGCGCGCTGGCCCCAAACGCTGCGGCATAGATCCAGGCGCCGACAAGTAGGTTACGCATAAACACAATGGTTTCAATTTGTTTATAAATTTTGCCATAACCCTGCCGCATCCGATAGCGCTAGATAATTGCCGCCATGCAAACGGTCTTCACTTCAATCGGCATCGTGGGCACTGGCGCCATGGGCCGCGGCATCGCGCAGATCGCCGCCCAGGCAGGCAGCACGGTCTACCTCTATGACACCCATGGCGGCGCCGCCGACGCCGCCCGCACCCACATCCAACAGCAGTGGCAGCGTCTGGTGGACAAGGGTCGGCTGGACGAGAGCCTGTTGCCGGCTCTGGTGCAGCGGCTGGTTCCCGTCACGTCGCTGCACGACTTCGCGGCTTGCGAATTGGTGGTGGAAGCCATCGTCGAGCGACTGGATGCCAAGCAGGAACTGCTCAAACAGCTCGAAGCCATCGTCTCGCCCGAAGCCGTGCTGGCCAGCAACACGTCATCGCTGTCCATCACCGCCGTGGCCGCACCGCTGCAGCGGCCGCAGCGCATGGCAGGCTTTCACTTCTTCAACCCGGTGCCGCTGATGAAGGTGGTGGAGGTCGTGGCCGGCCTGCGCACGGACCCCCATGTCTGCACCCGCTTGGCCGGCTATGCGCGCGCCATGGGCCACACCCCGGTGATGGCGCAGGACACGCCGGGCTTCATCGTCAACCACGCAGGGCGGGGCTACGGCACCGAGGCGCTGCGCATCGTGAGCGAGGGCGTGGCCGATTTCGCCACCGTGGACCGCATCCTGCGCGACCAGGTGGGCTTCAAGCTCGGCCCCTTCGAGTTGCTGGACCTCACCGCGCTCGATGTGTCGCACCCGGTCATGGAGTCGATCTACCGCCAGTACTACGACGAGCCGCGCTTTCGCCCCAGCGTGATCACGGCGCAGCGCTTGAGCGGCGGCCTGCTGGGCCGCAAGTCCGGCGAGGGCTTTTACCGCTACGTGGACGGTGCGCCCGAGCTGCCGGCCGAGCCGCCGGTGCCCGAGGTATCGGGCCTCCCGCCGGTCTGGGTCTCCACGCGCGCAGCCCGCCGCGCCGAGCTTTACCAGTTGCTCAAGGACCTGGGGGCAACGATCGAGACGGGCACCTCGCCCTCGGCCCAGGCGCTCACACTGGTCGCGCCACTCGGCTTTGACGTGACCACCGTGGCCGTGGTGGAGCGCCTGGACCCCGCACGCACCATCGGCATCGACATGCTGATCGACGACGCGGCCACCCGCCGGCGCGTGCTGGCGACCAACCCCGCCACACGCGAAGACATGCGCGACGCCGCGCACGCGCTGTTCGCGCGCGACGGCAAGCCAGTGAGCGTGATCCGCGACAGCGGCGGCTTCGTCACACAGCGCGTCGTGGCCAGCATCGTCAACATCGCCGCGGACATCTGCCAGCAGCGCATCTGCAGCCCCAAGGACCTGGAGACCGCCGTGACCCTGGGCCTGGGCTACCCGCTGGGCCCGCTGGCCATGGGCGACCGCTGGGGCCCCACCAACATCCTGGAAGTGCTCTTCAACATGCAGACCGTGTACGGCGACCCGCGCTACCGCCCCAGCCCCTGGCTGCGCCGGCGCGGCGCCATCGGCCTGAGCCTGACGCACGAAGAACCCTGACCCTGCAACCACCCGCGCCGCCATGCCCGCCGAACTGCAAAGCACCAGCCAGGGCCAGACCCTGGTCCTGACCCTTCGCCACCCCGAGCTGCGCAATGCCCTGGAGCCGGCCATCTGCGCGGCGGGCATCGAGGCCCTGAACGTGGCGGAGCGCAATCCCGACGTGCGCTGCGTGGTCATCACGGGCGCGGACGGTCTGTTCAGCGCCGGCAGCAGCCCCCAGCGGCTGCAGGCGTTGCGGCATCAGAGCGCGCCAGCGCAAGTGCATGGCCTGGATCTGCTGCACCACTGGATCGAGGCGATACGCACCCATCCCAAGCCCGTGATCGCCGCCGTGGAGGGCGAAGCCAAGGGCGCGGGGTTTTCGCTCGCGCTGGCATGCGACCTGATGGTGGCCGCGCGCAACGCGGTGTTTGCCATGAACCATGTCCACGCGGGCCTGTCGCCCGATGGCGGCGCCAGCTGGAGCCTGGCGCAAATGCTGCCCCGCGCGCTGGCGCATGAGATCCTGATGTGCGGAGACCGCATCGACGCCGCACGACTGCAGTCCCTGGGCATGGTCAACCGGCTGGCCGATCCCGGCCGCGCCCTGCATGAGGCGCTGGCGCTGGCCCAGCGCCTGAACGATGGCCCGCCCCATGCGCTGGCGAGCATCAAGGAACTGGTGAGCGAGGCGCGGCACCACAGCTTCACCGAACAGCTCGCGCTGGAGCGCAGCCACTTCGTGCGCAACCTCCAGCATGCACCGGCGGGCGAAACCCGGGCGGCTTCTGCCGACCCACGCGCTTAAAGCTACTATTTTTATAGCTGCTAGCGCTTGACGGTCAAGCGCCGGCGGCTTGCCTCATTCAAACCCATCCATGGCATTGCTGGCTCCGCGGCAGCGGCGCCAGCACGCGCGCGCGCGNGTCCCTCACGCGACAATGGACTGCAACCCAGTCACGCAAACGACAGACCATGGACGATCCGATTCTTACCATCGATGAACGCGAGGCGATCAACTCAGGTCGCTGGTTTTCTTCCCTCTCCCCTTCTTTGCGCCACGACATACTGCGATGTTCCTACGTCAAACGCTTCAAGGATGGCGCACTCATCGCAGCACGCGGCGACCCGCCCGAGGAATGGATTGCCTGCGCGCGCGGCGCCGTGCGCGTGAGCTCCACCTCGATCTCCGGCAAGCAGATCACGCTGACCTATGTGGAGCCGGGCATCTGGTTCGGCGACGTGGCGATCTTCGACGGGGACCGGCGTACGCACGATGCCTACGCCCATGGCGACACCACCATCCTGTGCGTGGCGCGGGCCGACTTCAAGAAGATCCTTGCACAGCACTCGGAACTGTACGAGGCCATGCTGCGGCTGCACGCGCGGCGCATCCGGCAGCTGTTCGGGCTGGTGGAAGACCTCAACACCCTGCCCCTGCGCTCGCGGCTGGCCAAGCAGTTGCTGCACCTGGTGCGCAGCTATGGCGTGCCCAGCCTGTCCGACGGCAACGAAGTGCGCATCAGCCTGCAACTGGCCCAGGAAGAACTGGCGCAGTTGCTGGGCGCGTCACGCCAGCGCGTGAACCAGGAGCTAAAGGCCATGGAGCGCGAGGACGCCATCCGCATCGAGCCCGGCGGCCTCGTGATACGCGACCGGGATGCGCTGATGCGCATCTCCGAAGCCAACCAATGAGCCAGGTTTACAAAAACCATAGCTTCCAGCGCTTGTCCCGCAATGGTTTCCATGTGAAAAGCCTTTGAATTCCATAGCTGACAGGCGCAAGCAGCTCACTTTTTTGAAAGAACCTTCCATCCCCATGAGCAACTTCGAGCACTTCATCGGCACACGCCCCGTCTCCGAGCAGCATGCCTTCGACGCCGACGCGCTCACTGCCTGGCTGTCGCAGCATGTGGAAGGGTTTGCCGGACCGCTGACGGTGGAGATGTTCAAAGGCGGCCAGTCCAACCCCACCTACAAGCTCGTGACTCCCACGCGCAGCTATGTGATGCGCGCCAAGCCCGGCCCCGTGGCCAAGCTGCTGCCGTCGGCACACGCCATCGAGCGCGAATACGCGGTCATGCGCGGGCTCGCCGGCACCGACGTGCCCGTGCCGCGCATGATTGCGCTGTGCGAGGACGAGTCCGTCATCGGGCGCGCGTTTTATCTGATGGAGTTCATGCAAGGCCGCGTGCTGTGGGACCAGTCGCTGCCTGGCATGCAGCCGGCCGAACGCGCGGCGATCTACGACGAGATGAACCGCGTGATCGCCGCCCTGCACCGGGTGGACTTCACGGCGCGCGGCCTGGCGGACTACGGCAAGCCGGGCAATTACTTCGAACGCCAGATCTCGCGCTGGAGCAAGCAGTACACCGCCTCGGTCACCCAGCCCATCGCCGAGATGGACGCACTGATGCAATGGCTGCCCGCGCACATGCCCGACAGCGCGCGCGACGCAACCCGCGTGTCCATCGTGCATGGCGACTATCGGCTGGACAACCTCGTGTTCCACCCCACCGAGCCACGTGTGATCGCGGTGCTGGACTGGGAGCTGTCCACCCTGGGCCATCCGCTCGCGGACTTTGCCTACCACTGCATGAGCTGGCACATCCCCGCATCGCTGAGCCGGGGCATCGGCGGGCTGGACCTGGCGGCGCTGGGCATCCCGTGCGAGCGCGACTACATCCAGCGCTACTGCGAACGCACCGGCATCACCGACGTAGATGCGCTGCACCGGGACTGGAACTTCTACCTGGCCTACAACATGTTCCGCATCGCCGCCATCCTGCAAGGCATTGCCAAGCGCGTGGAGGCCGGCACGGCCGCCAGCGCACAGGCCAAGGCCGCTGGCGCCACCGCACGGCCCATGGCGCAGCTGGCCTGGTCCTTCGCGCAAAAGAGTTGATCCCCCTTCCCCACTGACGAGAAAGCACCCCATGGACTTCGATTACTCGCCCAAGACCAAGGAACTGCAGGCGCGCCTGATCCAGTTCATGGACGACCACATCTACCCCGCTGAGAAGGCCTATGCCGAGGAGATGGCGGCCAACACGGCCGCAGGCAGGCGCTGGACACCACTGCAAACCATCGAAAACCTGAAACCCAAGGCGCAGGCCGCAGGGCTGTGGAACCTGTTCCTGCCGGTGGACACCGCCCAAGCATCGGGCTACGAAGGCGCCGGGTTGACCAACGCCGAGTACGCGCCGCTGGCGGAGATCATGGGCCGCGTGCTGTGGTCCAGCGAAGTGTTCAACTGCTCGGCCCCCGACACGGGCAACATGGAGACCATCGCGCGTTATGGGTCCGAGCCTATCAAGGCCCAGTGGCTCAAGCCGCTGCTGGAAGGGCGCATGCGCTCGGCCTTTGCCATGACCGAGCCCGATGTCGCCTCCAGCGACGCCACCAACATCGAAACGCGCATCGAGCGCCAGGGCGACCATTACGTGATCAATGGGCGCAAGTGGTGGACCAGCGGCGCCAACGACCCGCGCTGCAAGGTGTTCATCACCATGGGCAAGACCGACCCCGAGGCGCCCAAGCACTCGCAACAAAGCATGATCGTGGTGCCTGCCGATACGCCAGGCATCACGGTGGTGCGTGCACTCAACGTGTTCGGTTATGACGATGCGCCGCACGGCCACGCCGAAGTCCTTTTCGAGAACGTGCGCGTACCGGTGGACAACATCCTGCTGGGCGAAGGCCGTGGGTTCGAGATCGCCCAGGGACGCCTGGGCCCCGGGCGCATCCACCACTGCATGCGCCTGATCGGCCAGGCCGAGCGCGCGCTGGAACTGATGTGCCGCCGCGCCAGCAACCGGGTGGCCTTCGGCAAGACGCTGGCACAACAGAGCGTGACCCAGGAACGCATTGCCGAAGCCCGCTGCAAGATCGACATGGCGCGCCTGCTCACGCTCAAGGCCGCCTGGATGATGGACACCGTGGGCAATAAGGTCGCCAAGACCGAGATCGCCATGATCAAGGTCGTCGCCCCCAGCATGGCCTGCCAGGTGATCGACTGGGCCATGCAGGTGCATGGCGGCGGCGGCGTGAGCGACGATTTCCCGCTGGCCTACGCCTATGCCAACGCGCGCACCCTGCGCTTCGCCGACGGCCCGGATGAGGTGCACCGCAACGCCATTGCCAAATGGGAACTGGGCAAGTACGGCACCTACGGTCGTGGTGCTGCCCAACCGGTCACCCGCGGCGCTTGAGCGCAGCGGGACCTTGCTCCGCAGTTGAAGATCCGGTCCCGGCCTGGCCTACCCATTGGGGTGGCTAGGCCGCAAGTTTTTATCAACCTGCGTTCAAGTCTTCGCTGCGGCAGCTCCCTGCACGAGGCCTGGCGCCGCACGGAGGAAGGCACGGACCGGCCAGACAGCCAGTGCGTAGAAGCAGCGCGGCATTTCACAAGATAAAATCACCGGTTCCTTGGTTCTGCCCTGCCTCATGAAGAAACACTCGCCGGACGCGCCCGCCAAACCCAGTGTCCAGGTGCTGGAGCGCATGTTCCAGTTGATTGACGTACTCGCTTCGCGCGAGGAAGCCATCTCGCTGAAGGAGATCAGCGAGAAGACGGGCCTGCATCCGTCCACCACCCACCGCATCCTCAATGACCTGACCATCGGCCGTTTCGTGGACCGTCCTGAGTCGGGCAGCTACCGCCTGGGCATGCGCCTGCTGGAGCTGGGCAATCTGGTGAAGGGGCGCCTGAGCGTGCGCGACGCCGCCATGGCACCCATGCGGCAATTGCACAAGCAGATCCAGCAACCGGTGAACCTCAGCGTGCGCCAGGGGGACGAGATCGTGTACGTGGAACGCGCCTACAGCGAGCGTTCGGGCATGCAGGTGGTGCGCGCCATTGGCGGCCACGCCCCGCTGCACCTCACCTCTACGGGCAAGCTCTTCCTTGCGGCCGACGATCCGCAACGCGTGCGCGCGTACGCCACGCGTACCGGCCTGCCAGGCCACACGCGCAACAGCATCACCCAGTTGCCCATCCTGGAACGTGAACTGGGCAAGGCGCGCCAATACGGCATTGCGCGGGACAACGAGGAGTTGGAACTCGGGGTGCGCTGCATTGCGGCGGGGGTCTTTGACGACCAGGGCCAACTCGTGGCAGGCCTGTCAATTTCAGCGCCCGCCGATCGACTGGATGACGGATGGCTGCCCAAGCTCCAGTCCACTGCCGATGAAATTTCCCAGGCGCTGGGTTATACGGCTGGGCAGCGTACGGCGCTGGACGGCCCGCTCAAGACCTGAACGGCCTGACGCCAGTCGTCCGGCGGGGGGGTCGCAAGACGCATGCGGCCCGTGGCCACAACCGCGGCTAACCGTTGGTTCCTGCGTGCAGGATGGCGCCGGCGCTGGGGTGGGTCTTCTCGACCCAGGAGCGCACGCGCTCCGCGTCGCCCAGACGGCTGAACTTTCCTGCCGAATCGAGGAACACCATGATCAGCTTGCGGCCCGCCACCTCGGCCTGCATCACCAGGCAGCGCCCCGCTTCCGAGATGTAGCCAGTCTTCTGCAGGCCGATATCCCACGAAGGGCTCTTCACCAGCCGGTTGGTGTTGTTGTACTGCAGGGTGCGCCGGCCAACGGCGACCTCGTGGCTTGGAGACGTGGAGAGTTCACGCAGCAACGCATCACCATGCGCCACATTCACGAGCGTCGCCAGGTCGTGCGCGCTGGACTGGTTGCGGCTGGACAGGCCAGTGGGCTCCACAAAGCGCGTATCCGCCATGCCCAGCAGCTTCGCCTTGGCATTCATGCGTGCCACGAACGTATCCAGCCCGCCCGGGAACGTGCGTCCCAGCGCATGGGCGGCGCGGTTCTCACTGGACATGAGGGCCAGGTGCAGCAGTTCACCGCGCGAGAGTGTCGTTCCCACGGCAAGCCGTGAGCCGCTGCCCTTTTCCGTATCCACGTCGTCCTGCGTGATCGTGATGAGCTCGTCCATGGGCAAGTGCGCCTCGGAAACGAGCAAGCCGGTCATCAGCTTGGTCAACGAAGCGATGGGCAGCACGGCATGGTCATTCTTGCTGAGGAGAACTTCCTTCGTGTCCTGATCGATCACCAGTGCCACGCTCGACTTCAGGTCCAGCGGATCGCTCACGTCGTGCAGCCCTGCCAACTGCCCGAACGAGAGGCGCGCGGGCTCCGCCGCTACACGCACGGGCGCACGGGCACTCACTGCAGACGCGCGCGCCGCCTTCACGGCCACGGTCCGGCGGGGCGCCTTGGCCGACGATTTGGCGGGGGTGCGTTTGGCAACCGCGGTGGACGCGGCTTTTTTTGCCACCGCCTTCTTGCGTTCGGCCGCATGCACGCCGGGCGAGGTCAATGCGATACCCATCACCAGAAGGGCCAATCCCTGAGAGATACGGGAGACGATGCGAGCGCGCATATGCATCAAATGCTCCAAGCAGCAAAAACTGTGTGGCAGTGTACAAAATCAAAAAAAGTCGCGCAAGATCAATACCTTGCGCGACTCTTTTAGAAAGTGCCTGAATTATAGGACGCGGTATCAGCCCTGTGCTGCCACGCGCTCAGCTTTACTTTGTAATTTATTCAGGGCACTGAGGTAGGCTTTGGCCGATGCCACCACGATGTCGGGGTCGGCCCCTACGCCATTCACCACCCGGCCGGCGCTCTGCAACCGCACGGTGACTTCGCCCTGGCTTTCGGTGGAGCCACTGATGGCGTTCACCGAGTACAGCACCATCTCGGCACCGCTGCGCACATGCGCCTCGATGGCCTTCATCGAGGCATCGACCGGGCCATTACCCTCCGCGGAGCTGCGGACTTCCTTGCCGTCCACGGTGAACACGATGGTCGCCTCGGGCCGTTCGCCCGTCTCGCTGTGCTGCGCCAGGGACACGAAGCCGAACTGCTCCTTCTCGCTGGTCACGCTTTCGTCGCTCACGAGTGCCAGGATGTCCTCGTCAAAGATCTCGCTCTTGCGGTCGGCGAGTTCCTTGAATTTGGCAAACGCCACGTTGATTTCGCCTTCGCTCTCCAACTGGACGCCCAGTTCCTGCAGACGTTGCTTGAACGCATTGCGGCCACTGAGTTTGCCCAGCACGATCTTGTTGGCGCTCCAGCCCACATCCTCGGCGCGCATGATCTCGTACGTGTCGCGCGCCTTGAGCACGCCGTCCTGGTGGATGCCCGAGGCGTGGGCGAACGCATTGGCGCCCACCACGGCCTTGTTGGGCTGCACCACAAAGCCGGTGGTCTGGCTGACCATGCGGCTGGCGGCCACGATGTGCTGGGTATCGATGCCGACGTCCAGGCCGAAGTAGTCGCGCCGCGTCTTCACGGCCATCACCACCTCCTCCAGCGAACAGTTGCCCGCACGCTCGCCCAGGCCGTTGATGGTGCACTCCACCTGGCGTGCCCCGCCGATCTTCACACCCGCCAGCGAGTTGGCGACCGCCATGCCCAGATCGTTGTGGCAGTGCACGGACCAGATGGCCTTGTCACTGTTGGGAATGCGCTCGCGAAGGTTCTTGATGAAGTTGCCGTACAGCTCGGGAATGGCGTAACCCACGGTGTCGGGCACGTTGATGGTGGTGGCGCCCTCCGCGATCACCGTCTCGATCACGCGGCACAGGAAGTCCGGATCGCTGCGGTAGCCATCCTCGGGGCTGAATTCGATGTCCTCCACCAGGTTGCGTGCAAAACGCACCGCCTGCCTGGCTTGCTCCAGCACCTGCTCGGGCGTCATGCGCAGCTTCTTTTCCATGTGCAGCGCGCTGGTGGCGATGAATGTGTGGATGCGCGCGCGGCTCGCTTCTTTGAGCGCCTCGGCAGCACGTGCGATGTCCCGGTCGTTGGCACGTGCCAGCGAGCAGACCGTGGAGTCCTTCACTGCGCGCGCAATGGCCTGCACCGATTCGAAGTCGCCGTTGGAACTGGCGGCAAAACCCGCCTCGATCACATCCACACGCAGCCGCTCCAGTTGACGGGCAATGCGCAGCTTTTCATCGCGCGTCATGGAAGCTCCCGGCGACTGCTCGCCGTCGCGCAAGGTGGTGTCGAAAATGATGAGCTTGTCGGTCATGGATCGTCTCTTGAGGTCGTTGTGGGGATAGGGAATCAGGCAACCATCACCTGGGCTTGTATTTGCGGAGCACGCTGCAGCCCCGAAAGGATGGCACGGATCGAGGCTGACACGATGTTGGCATCCATGCCCACGCCATATACGGTGTGGCGATCATCGATGCGCATCTCGACATAGGCCACGGCCTTGGCGTGGGCGCCCTCGCTGATGGCATGTTCGTTGTAGTCCAGCACGCGCACATCGCAGTCCAGCGCAGCGGCCACGGCCTGCACGAATGCGTCGATCGGGCCTGTGCCTTCGCCTTCAATCTGCAGCGTCTGGCCTTGCCAGGGCAGTTGTCCGCGCAATGCAACCGTGCCGTTTTCGCCTTCCATACGGTATATCGGCGTTGCTGCCTCGTCCAGACGGTATTCGCGCTCGAACAAACTCCACAGATCGGCGGCCGTGAGCTCCTTGCCGCTGGCGTCCATTTCGCGCTGCACTGCCTGGCTGAACTCGATCTGCAAGCGCCGCGGCAGTTGCACGCCGTATTCACTCTCCAACAGATACGCGATGCCACCCTTGCCGGACTGGCTGTTGACGCGAATGATGGCTTCATAACTGCGCCCCAGATCCTTGGGATCGATCGGCAGGTAGGGCATCTCCCAGATGTCGCCCTCGCGCCGGGCGGCAAATGCTTTCTTGATGGCGTCCTGATGCGAACCGGAGAACGAGGTATAGACCAGATCGCCCACGTACGGATGGCGCGGGTGCACGGGTAACTGGTTGCAGTACTCCACGGTGCTGCGGATGCCGTCGATGTCCGAAAAGTCCAGCCCCGGATGCACGCCTTGCGTGTACATGTTGAGGGCCACGTTCACCACGTCCAGGTTACCCGTACGTTCGCCGTTGCCGAAGAGGCAGCCCTCCAGGCGGTCAGCGCCCGCCATCAAGGCCAGCTCTGCCGTTGCAGTGCCGGTGCCGCGGTCGTTGTGCGGGTGCACCGACAGCACCACGCTGTCGCGGCGCTGGATGTGGCGGTGCGTCCACTCGACCATGTCCGCGAAGATGTTCGGCGTGGAGTGCTCCACCGTGGTCGGCAGATTGATGATGCACTTCTTCTGGGGTGTCGGCTGCCACACGTCGGTCACCGCATCGATCACACGCTTGGAAAACTCCAGTTCGGTGTCCGAGTACATCTCAGGCGAATACTGGAACGTCCAGTCGGTAAGGGGGTACTGGGCAGCGATGTCCTTGAACATCTGCGCGTTGCCACGCGCCAGCTCCACGATTTCCTCCTCGCTCATGTCCAGCACCACGCGGCGCATCACAGGCGCGGTGGCGTTATAGAGGTGGACGATGGCGCGGGGCGCGCCTTCCAAAGCCTCAAACGTGCGACGGATCAGATGGTCGCGCGCCTGGGTCAGCACCTGAATGGTCACGTCGTCAGGAATGCGATCTTCCTCGATGAGCTTGCGCACGAAATCGAACTCGACCTGCGAGGCCGACGGGAAGCCCACCTCGATCTCCTTGAATCCGATCTTCACCAGTTGCTCGAACATGCGCATCTTGCGCGCGATATCCATGGGCTCGATCAACGCCTGGTTGCCGTCGCGCAGGTCCACACTGCACCAGATGGGCGCGCGGTCGATCACCGCGTCGGGCCAGGTGCGGTCCGTCAAGCGCACGGGGGCAAAGGGACGGTATTTGGCGGCGGGGTTCTGCAGCATCGGAATTCTCTCTTTCGTGGAACAAGGTAGGTGTCTGACCTGTGCTCCAGCGACCCCGGAAAAACAAAAACGGCCCGTCGCTGGTGCTCACGGGCCGTGGGAAGTAGGTGTGTACGCGCGCGCTACTATGCCTGCCCGAGGGACAAGTTCAGTAGTAGTGCTAGCGACAGGAAATGCATGCGAACGACTCTAGCACAAAAAACCCACGGCGACACGCAGGGCTACTCGTGCAACCCGCGCTCCTCGGGCTCGTCCTTGGAGGTGCTGATCACGCTGGCCCGATACCCCTTGGCGCGCCGCCATGCATACACGCCGTAGCCGCTCAATCCATAAGCCACGAAGATGCTGAACAGCACCGTGGGCGCATGGATGTTGATGATGGCGATCCCCAGCACGATGAGCACGATGGCCGTGAAGGGGACGCTGCGCTTGAGGTGCAGGTCCTTGAAGCTGTAGAACGGCGCATTGGTCACCATGGTGAGCCCGGCGTACAGCGTCAGCCCGAACATCACCCAGGTGAGCTGGCTCCAGGTCAGCAGGCCGTCCTGCCCGCGCTGCACACCCGCGTCGGACAGCAGCCAGATGAAGCCCGTCACCAGCGCCGCCGCGGCCGGAGATGGAAGCCCCTGGAACCAGCGCTTGTCCACGGTGCCGGTGTTGACGTTGAAGCGCGCCAGCCGCAGGGCAGCGCATGAACAGTAGACGAAGGCCGCGATCCAGCCCCAGCGCCCCAGGCCGCTGAGGGCCCACTCGTAGGCGATCAGTGCAGGCGCCACGCCGAAGGACACCATGTCCGACAGCGAATCCATCTGCTCGCCGAACGCGCTTTGCGTGTTGGTCATGCGCGCCACGCGGCCATCCAGGCTGTCCAGCACCATGGCGCAGAACACTCCCACCGCCGCATAGTCGAAGCGGCCATTCATGGCCATGACAATGGCGTAGAACCCGCCAAACAACGCTGCCAGCGTGAACAGGTTGGGCAGGATGTAGATGCCCTTGCGGCGCTTGCGCACCATCACGCCCGTGTTTTCGGCGGCGTCGTTGCCATCATGCATTCAATCGACCTCCAGCGCCCATCCAGCAAGCGCCAACAGCTATTAAATCAATAGTATTTTGTTCCGCACACGCGTGCGGAAAAGGACGCAGTGTAGCCGCTGCCCCGCACGTAAAAAAGGCCACCGGGGTGGCCTTGGGGAAAGACGCCAGCGCGGCCCGGCCGCGCTCACGCATCAGTTGCGCGTCTGGTCCACCAGCTTGTTCTTGGCGATCCAGGGCATCATCGCACGCAGCTGGGCACCCACCACTTCGATGCTGTGGTCGGCGGTGTTGCGGCGGCGGGCCGTCATGCTCGGGTAGTTCAGGCGGCCTTCCTGGATGAACATCTTGGCGTAGTCGCCGTTCTGGATGCGCTTCAGGGCATTGCGCATGGCGGCGCGCGACTGCTCGTTGATCACTTCAGGGCCGGTCACGTACTCGCCGAACTCGGCGTTGTTCGAGATCGAGTAGTTCATGTTGGCGATGCCGCCTTCGTAGATCAGGTCCACGATGAGCTTGAGCTCGTGCAGGCACTCGAAGTAGGCCATCTCGGGGGCGTAGCCGGCTTCCACCAGCGTCTCGTAGCCCATCTTGATCAGCTCGACAGCGCCACCGCACAGCACGGCCTGCTCGCCGAACAGGTCGGTCTCGGTCTCTTCCTTGAAGTTGGTCTCGATGATACCGGCCTTGCCGCCGCCATTGGCCATGGCGTAGGACAGCGCCAGGTCACGCGCCTTGCCGGACTTGTCCTGGTGCACGGCCACCAGGTGGGGCACGCCGCCGCCCTGGGTGTAGGTGTTGCGCACGGTGTGGCCGGGGGCCTTGGGCGCCACCATCCACACGTCCAGATCGGCGCGGGGCACGACCTGGTTGTAGTGCACGTTGAAGCCGTGGGCGAAGGCCAGCGAGGCGCCCTGCTTGATGTGGGGCTCGACGTTGTTCTTATAGACCTCGGCGATCTGCTCGTCGGGCAGCAGGATCATGACGACGTCGGCTTCCTTCACGGCGTCGTTCACTTCCTTGACCGTCAGGCCGGCCTTGCCGACCTTGTCCCACGAAGCGCCGCCCTTGCGCAGGCCGACCACGACCTTCACGCCGCTGTCGTTGAGGTTTTGGGCATGGGCGTGGCCTTGGCTGCCATAGCCGATGATGGCCACGGTCTTGCCCTTGATGAGGCTCAGATCACAGTCTTTGTCGTAGAAAACTTTCATGGTCGCTCCGGTTGGGATTCTGTTCAGGGGGAAAGGAAAACGGGGGGATTGTCGTACTTACACACGCAGGATGCGTTCGCCACGGCCGATGCCGCTGGCGCCCGTGCGCACCGTCTCCAAAATGGCGGTACGGTCGATGGCCTGCAGGAAAGCGTCGTTCTTGGACTGGTCGCCGGTCAGCTCGATCGTGTAGCTCTTTTCGGTCACGTCGATGATGCGTCCGCGAAAGATGTCGGCCATGCGCTTCATCTCTTCGCGCTCCTTGCCCACGGCGCGCACCTTCACCATCATGAGTTCGCGCTCGGTGTAAGCGCCTTCGGTCAGGTCAACCACCTTGACCACCTCGATGAGGCGGTTCAGGTGCTTGGTGATCTGCTCGATCACGTCTTCCGATCCATGGGTCTGGATGGTCATGCGCGACAGGGACGCGTCCTCGGTGGGCGCCACGGTCAGCGATTCGATGTTGTAGCCCCGCGCGGAAAACAGGCCAACGACGCGCGACAGCGCACCCGGTTCGTTCTCCAGCAGGACGGCGATGATGTGTTTCATGGGATGAGCTTCCTCTTCTCGCTGCCCTCCCCTGGCGCCGGTAAGCGCCAGGCTTGGCAGACAATAGATTCGTCAGAAAACGCTATTAAATAAATAGCTACCAGCGCTTGCCAGACAAGCGTTACAGGCCTTTTTGATGCTTAAAGGTCTTCCGACCCCAGCAGCATCTCGGTGATGCCCTTGCCAGCCTGCACCATCGGGAACACGTTCTCGGTGGGGTCGGTCCGGAAGTCCAGGAACACCGTGCGGTCCTTGAGCTTGCGCGCTTCGCGCAGCGCCGGCTCCACGTCCTGCGGGCGCTCGATGAGCATGCCCACGTGGCCATAGGCCTCGGCCAGCTTCACGAAGTTGGGCAGCGCATCCATGTAGCTGTGGCTGTAGCGGCCCGAGTATTCAATTTCTTGCCACTGGCGCACCATGCCCAGGTAGCGGTTGTTGAGCGACAGCACCTTGATAGGGGTGTTGTACTGCAGGCAGGTGGAGAGCTCCTGGATGTTCATCTGCACCGAGCCTTCGCCCGTCACGCAGAACACCTCGGACTCGGGCTTGGCCAGCTTGATGCCCATGGCATAGGGAATGCCCACGCCCATGGTGCCCAGGCCGCCGGAGTTGATCCAGCGGCGCGGCTCGTCGAATTTGTAAAACTGGGCGGCCCACATCTGATGCTGCCCCACATCGGAGGTGACGTAGGCGTCCGCATCGCGGGTCATATTCCACAGCGTCTCGATCACGTACTGCGGCTTGATCACCTCGGTGTTCCCGCGGTCGTACTTCAGGCAGTCGCGGCCGCGCCAGTTCTCGATCTGCTCCCACCACGCCGACAGCGCACCAGCGTCGGGGCGTGTCGTGGTCTCGCGGATCATAGAGATCAGCTCAGTCAACACGTCCTTGACATCGCCCACGATCGGAATGTCCACCTTCACGCGCTTGGAAATGCTCGACGGGTCGATATCGATATGGATGATCTTGCGCTCGTTCTGCGCGAAATGCTTGGGATTGCCGATCACGCGGTCATCAAAGCGCGCGCCCACGGCCAGCAGCACGTCGCAGTTCTGCATGGCATTGTTGGCCTCGATCGTGCCGTGCATGCCCAGCATGCCCAGGAATTTGCGGTCGGTGGCCGGGTAGGCACCGAGACCCATCAGCGTGTGGGTGACCGGATAGCCCAGCATGTCGACCAGCGTGCGCAGCTCGGGCACCGCATTGCCCAGCAGCACGCCGCCGCCGGTATAGATATAAGGTCGTTTCGCGGCCAGCAGCAGTTGCAACGCCTTGCGGATCTGGCCGCCATGCCCCTTCTTGACAGGGTTGTAAGAGCGCATTTCCACGCTCTGCGGATAACCATGGAAAGCCGTCTTCTTGAACGACACATCCTTCGGGATATCCACCACCACGGGGCCGGGGCGGCCGGTGCGCGCAATATGGAAGGCTTTTTTGAGCGTCACCGCCAGGTCGCGCACATCTTTGACCAGGAAGTTGTGCTTGACGATGGGGCGCGTGATGCCAACGGTGTCGCACTCCTGGAAGGCGTCCAGCCCGATCGCGGGCGTGGGCACCTGGCCGGAGATGATCACCATGGGGATCGAATCCATATACGCCGTGGCGATGCCCGTCACGGCATTCGTCAATCCGGGGCCGGAAGTCACCAGCGCCACCCCGACCTCGCCCGTCGCGCGGGCATAACCGTCGGCCGCGTGCACCGCCGCCTGTTCGTGGCGCACCAGCACGTGCTGAATGGTGTCCTGCTTGTACAGCGCGTCGTAGATGTACAGCACGGCGCCGCCGGGGTAGCCCCAGATGTACTGGACGTTCTCGGCCTGCAGAGCCTTGACGAGGATCTCGGACCCCATGAGGTCCTGGGCGCCGGGAGAAGATGAGGAGTTGCCGCCGCGAGAGGCCGCAGCCGCCGACGTGAGTTCGGCCCTGGAGATTTCCATGATCAACCTTTGCGAATTTCTCTAACGAAAAACCTTGGGTGCCCCTTGTACGAACTCTTGTGAAGCCGACTTGGGACTTGAGGCCTCGGCCATGGGCGCCAGGAGTGTTGCGCCGGACCGGGACCCGTTTGCCTTTTTGAATTGCAGTACACATTATTGCACTGCACACATGCAGTTGGCGCAGCACGGCATAAAAAATACGCGGCAATGCGATAATCCGCCTTTCGCAGCTTGCTGCACGCACCTGCGCGCGCACTCCGCTTTCGCCCTCCTTGGGTTTTTGCCTTTGGCTACTGAACAAGAGCTCTCCGACTTCCTCAAAAGCGTGGACAAGCGTGCTTTCAAGCGCACGCTTTACCATGTGCGCAATGAGGAAGCCGCGTTGGACATCGTTCAGGACAGCATGCTCAAGCTGGCCGAGCACTATGGCGACAAACCGCCGGCCGAGCTGCCCATGCTCTTCCAGCGCATCCTCACGAACTGCATGCTGGATTGGTTCCGGCGACAGAAGACGCGCAATGCGCTTTTTTCCAGCCTGAGCGACTTCGAGGGCCCGTCGGACGATGGTTCAGATTTTGATTTTCTCGAGGTACACGCCGCTGCCAATGGCGAAATGGCACAGAGTGCTGAGGATTCCGTGCGTCGCGCACAGGTACTGCGCGATATCGATGCCGAGATCCAAGAACTGCCCCCGCGTCAACGGGAGGCATTTTTGATGCGTTACTGGGAGGAAATGGATGTCGCAGAAACCGCAGCCGCCATGGGTTGCTCCGAAGGCAGCGTCAAGACACACTGCTTTCGGGCCATCCAAACCCTCAGCAAGGCACTGAAGGCCAAAGGAATCGTGCTATGAACCGCCCTCCAGAATACCCGCCGGAAATCACCCAGGCCGCGGATGCGTTCGCCCGCCGCCTTACGGCGCGCCTGAGCGAAGGCAATGCCAGCCTTCCCTACGACATCACCGAGCGCCTGCGCGCCGCCCGCATGCAGGCGTTGGCGCAGCGCAAGCGCCCCGCCGTACAGTCTGCCCGTCAGACAGCCGCGGCCACGCACGTGTCTTCGCAAGGCTCCACTGCCACGCTCAGCGGCTGGGGCAGCGAAGGTGGCAACTGGTGGCGCGCCCTGGTATCCGCCGTGCCGCTGACGGCGCTGGTGGTGGGGCTGGTCTTCATCAATATGGCGCAGGACGAGACGGTGGCCACCGAAATCGCCGAAGTCGACGCTGCGCTTCTGACCGACGATCTTCCCCCGTCGGCCTATGCTGACCCCGGCTTCCTGCAATACCTCAAGACAGCCAATACGACGCAATAAGATCACTGCCTGCATGCACGAGCCGTCCCCGCACGCCCCACGCCCCCACCTGCCAGCATTCTTGCTGGCTTTTGTCTTGCTGGGTGCGCTGGCGACGACGGGGTGGTGGATGGCTGCCTATGTGCGGGTGGCGCCCAGTACCCCTGTCCCGGCCGAAGCGCTGGGAGATGGCAGGCACAAAATCTACAGCGAGCCCCGGCAGGCTCCGCAAGCCGAGGCCGGCCCCCGCTGGACAGAACTGAGCACTCCTCAGAAAGAAGCGCTCTACCCCCTTGCAGACCGCTGGAGCGTGCTCAGCGAAGGGCAAAAGCGCAACTGGCTCAACCTGGCGGCGGGCTTTCACGCACTCTCTGAGGACGAGCAGGCGAAGATGCTCGCACGCATTACCGATTGGGCCAGCCTCAGCACCCAGCAGCGCAGCCAGGCGCGACTGAACTATGCCGCCGCCAGCAGGCTCCCGGCCGACAGCCGGCGTGCCCGATGGGAGGCATACCAGGCGCTGAGTGCGGAAGAGAAGAAGCGTCTGGCGGCCAAGGCCGCGCCGCGGCCGACCGGCGCCGCCACCACGGTACGCCCGGTTTCCCCCAAGAAGCTGGCCCGCGTCCCTGCAGCCACCAATGCGCCGCCGGCCGTCCCCAACCCTCCGAAAATCCAGCCGCCAGCGGAATTCCATTCGCCCCAGGCCTTGCCGGTGCCGCCCCCCGTGGTCGTGCAAACATCGCCGGTCACGATCCCGTCCGCACTGCCTGCGCCGCTCCCCCCCCTTGCGCCCGCCTCGGTCCCCGAACCCGCTCCGGAACCGCCAGTGGACCTGACCCCCCTGCATCCGCCGCAATGATCGGTGCATGACCTCCGTTCGCCGTCCCGCATGACTGCCTCGCGCGCCAATCCGCAGCCCCCCCACCCTTCCGACACTGCCGCCCCGGCGGCATCCCGCGCGATCGCCCCTCCACTGCGGCGCCGCATGGCCTGCTGGTTGTATGAGGGCATGTTGATGTTCGGGGTGGTGTTCATCGCGGGCTACCTGTTCGGCACCCTGACACAGACGCGGCATGGGCTGGACAACCGCCACGCGCTGCAGGCCTTTCTGTTCGTGGTGTTCGGCATCTACTTCGTCTGGTTCTGGTCCCAGGGACACACGCTTGCCATGAAGACCTGGCACATCCGGGTGGAAGACCGGCAGGGGCGCCCCCTCTCGCAACCACGGGCGCTGCTGCGCTACTTGTTGTGCTGGCTGTGGTTCCTGCCCCCATTGGCGGTGATCGCACCCTTTCAACTGTCTGCGGGCGAAGCGACCGTCATCGTGGCGGGCTGGGTCGCGGTATGGGCCCTGCTCAGCCGATTTCACCCGCAACGCCAGTTCTGGCACGACGCACTCGCCGGTACCCGCCTGGTGCATTACGAAGTGCCGCCCCGCCGCAAGGGTTGAGGGGCGGACTGGGCCACGCACGTGTGCATCTGACGCGCAAGCTATGCGCACAACCCCTGCAGTTCGCCTCCCCATAGCGCGACAATCACCGTCCGAATGCCTGATCCCACCTCCTCCGCACCACACCCCCACAAGCAACGCACCGGCTTGCGCCGGCTGTGGCATGCCACGGGTTACTCCCTGACGGGCCTGCGGTCAGGCTGGGAAGAAAAGGCGTTTCGCCAGGAGGTGTGCCTGGCAGCCCTGCTGCTGCCTTCGTCCTTTTACGTCGGTCGGGACTGGATGCAGACCGCTGTACTGGCGGCGGTGGTGGTGTTGGTGCTGATCACCGAATTGCTCAACTCTGGCATCGAGGCCGCCATCGACCGCGTCGGGCATGAACTGCATCCGCTGTCCAAGCGCGCCAAGGACTTGGGCAGCGCAGCGGTGCTGCTCAGCCTGCTGCTGTGCGCAGCCGTGTGGGCGGCCGCGCTCTACCAAAGGTTCCTACATGGCTGATGTCGCTTTTTCGATCTGCGTGTACCTGGGCTCTCGCCCGGGCAACAACCCCTTGTTCACAGAAGCGGCCACGGCCGTGGGCCACTGGATAGGCCGCCACGGCGGCCAGCTGGTCTACGGCGGCGGCCGCAGCGGCCTCATGGGCATGGTGGCGGAGGCCACGCGCGTGGCAGGCGGCCGGGTCGTGGGCATCATTCCGCAGGCTCTCGTGGACAAGGAACTGGCCAACCACTTCTGCGATGAGCTGCACATCGTGCAGACCATGCACGAGCGCAAGGCCATGATGGCCGAGCGCAGCGATGCCTTCGTCGCCCTGCCGGGCGGCATCGGCACACTGGAAGAGCTGTTCGAAGTCTGGACTTGGCGCCAGCTGGGCTACCACGACAAGCCCATCGGCCTGTTGGACACCGACGGCTACTACGGCGGCATGCTGGGCTTCCTGCAGCATGCGGTACATGGCGGGCTCATGGGGGAATGGCAGATGGGCCTGATCCGCGTGGGTACGGAGCCCGATGCCCTGCTCACCGCGTTGGTGCAGGACGCAGGCGCGAATGCCAGCGCCATCCCCCTGCGCAGCGTGATCTGACGGCTGTCCCACCGCGCTGGCGTGCGCGGGATTGGCAGACGTGCCGTTCGTTACACCGCGGCGTCGTCCAGGTCGCCGGTGCGGATGCGCACCACGCGCTCCACGGCGGTGACGAAAATCTTGCCGTCGCCGATCTTGCCGGTGCGCGCCGCGCCTACGATCGCGTCCACGCAGCGGTCCACGTCTTCGGTGCGCACCACCACCTCGATCTTGACCTTGGGCAGGAAGTCCACCACGTACTCGGCACCACGGTACAGCTCGGTGTGGCCCTTTTGCCGGCCGAAGCCCTTCACCTCGGTCACCGTCAGCCCCGTCACCCCGCATTCGGCCAAGGCCTCGCGGACTTCCTCCAGTTTGAAGGGCTTGATGACGGCGGTGATCATTTGCATGGGGAACTCCTCAAATATTTAAAAAAGCGGCGGGCACGGCACGGCGACCCAGCGGCCGCCACAGGGGCTCAGGCCCTGAATCGGTTGGTGATGGGGTAGCGCCAGTCCTTGCCGAAGCTGCGGCGCGTGACGCGCACGCCCACAGGCGCTTGGCGGCGCTTGTATTCGTTGAGCTTGATGAGCCGGGTCACACGTTCGACATCGGCACGTTCAAAGCCGGCGCGCACGATGTCTTCCAGAGGCTCGTCATTTTCCATGTAGCGCTCGACGATGGCGTCCAGTACCTCATAGGGCGGCAGACTGTCCTGGTCTTTCTGGTCGGGACGCAGTTCGGCACTGGGCGGACGGGTGATGATGCGCTCGGGAATGGGATTCGCGCCGGTGCCATACGGGTCATTGGCGTTGCGCCAACGGGCCAGGGCGAACACGCGCGTCTTGACCACGTCCTTGATCACGGCAAAGCCGCCGGCCATGTCGCCGTAAAGCGTGCAGTAGCCCGTGGCCAGCTCGCTCTTGTTGCCCGTGGTCAGCACCAGGCTGCCGAACTTGTTCGACAGCGCCATCAGCAGCATGCCGCGAATGCGCGCTTGCAGATTCTCTTCCGTCGTGTCCTCGGGCAGGCCGGCGAACTGCGGCGCCAGCGCAGTCTTGAAAGCCTCGAACTGCGGGGCGATGGCGATTTCGTCATAGCGCACCCCCAGCCGCCCGGCCATGTCGCGGGCATCGATCCAGCTGATGTCGGCCGTGTAGGGCGAGGGCATCATCACCGTGCGCACCTTGTCGGCGCCCAGCGCGTCCACGGCAATGGCCAGCACCAGCGCCGAGTCCATGCCCCCCGACAGGCCCAGCAGCACGCCGGGGAAGCCGTTCTTGCCCACGTAGTCGCGCACGCCCAGCACCAGGGCGGACCACAGCTCCGCCTCCCAGCCCTCGTGTGGCGCCACCTGCGCTTCCAAAACAATAGCTGCTTGCGCTTGCTGCACCTTGATCAGCAGCGTTTTTTCTTCAAATCCTGGCGCACGAGCCGCCACGTTGCCATCGGCATTCAGCGCGAAGGACCGGCCCTCGAAAACCACCTCGTCCTGCCCGCCGACCAAGTGCGCATAGACCAGGGGCAGGCCGGTTTCCTGCACGCGCTCGCGCATCACCTGTTCGCGCTCGACAGCCTTGCCCAGGTGGTAGGGCGACGCATTGAGCGTGACCAGCACCTGCGCGCCCGCCTCCCGCGCGCTGCGCGCCGGCCCGGGGTACCACGCGTCCTCGCAGATCAGCAGGCCCATGCGCACGCCCTCGACCTCGAACACGCAGTTCTCATCCCCGGGGACGAAATAGCGGCGTTCGTCGAAGACTTCGTAGTTGGGCAGGTACTGCTTGGCGTAGGTGTGCTCGATACGCCCCGCGCGCAGCACGCTGGCCGCGTTGTGGCACAGGCCGCGCCCCCCCTCGCCCACCCCGTGCGCCACGCGCCGCGGGTGCCCCACGATCACCGTCAGCCCTGGCCAATCCGCCGTAGCGGCCGCCAACCCTTCCAGTGCCTGCTCGCACGCTTGCACGAAGGCTGGCCGCAGGTACAGATCCTCGGCCGCGTAGCCGCACAGCGCCAGTTCGGGCGTGAGGAGCAGCCGGGCACCGGCAGCATGGGCATCGCGCGCGGCCGCAAGAATCTTCTGGGCATTGCCCGGCACGTCGCCCACCACGAAGTTGAGTTGGGCGATGCTGATGACGAACGGCATGGGAATAGCGGGGCGGGTTGGTCTCGGACGATTATGTCACCCGGGCCCTGGCGCCGCCCCGAGCCGCGCCTTGCCCCTGCGGCACGCCCCGGCTGCACGCTTGTCCCCACAGGCCAGGGACAGACCTGTGGATAAGCTGCGGGCGAGGCGGGCACATGCGGCTTAAGTGGTTGATTCATAACGCCCGCCCCTGCACCGCCTCATTTTTAAGCAGGCTGCGCCACCGCGGAGAAATCCCCACGGCCACGCGGTCCGGGCTTTGGGGAGATGATGCGCTCTGCCCTGATTGCGGCACCGCCCACTGCATGACCACACCCTGCCCTGCCAGCACGCCTGCTTACGCTTTGCACCTGCACGACTCGATCCATCGCGTGGGCGCCGATGCATGGGACGCACTGCTGGCGCTCCAGCCCCACCCCACGCCCTTCCTGCGCCATGCCTACCTGTGCGCGCTCGAAGACAGCGGCAGCGCCACGCCCGCCCGGGGCTGGACGCCCGTCGTGTTCACCCTGTGGGCGGGCACGAACCTGCAGGCCGCCTGCATCGTGTACGCCAAGGCGCACTCGTACGGTGAGTACGTGTTCGATTGGGCCTGGGCCGATGCCTACGCCCGCCACGGGCTGGCGTACTACCCCAAGGCCGTGGCCGCCGTGCCGTTCACGCCGGTGCCCGGCACCCGGCTGATGGCCTGCGACGATGCCGCGCGGGACGCCCTGCTGCGCGCCGTGCTGGACTGGGCGAAGCAGGCGGAGCTGTCGTCCCTGCACCTGCTGTTCGGCGCGCAGCAGGATCTGGCTGCAGCGCACCAAGCGGGGATGCTGCTGCGCAGCACCGTGCAGTTCCACTGGCACAACCGGCGGCCCATGGACGGTGCAAGGTTCGCGGATTTCGAGGACTTCCTCGCCTCCCTGAACCAGGACAAGCGCAAGAAGATCCGTCAGGAGCGCCGGCGCGTGGCCCAGGCGGGGGTGTGCTTTCGCGTGCTGCGGGGCACGCAGATCACCACGGCAGACTGGGACTTCTTCTACCGCTGCTACGAGCGCACCTACCTGGAGCACGGCAATCCGCCCTACCTGACGCGGGCCTTCTTCCACGCCATGCAGCAGCACATGCCCGAGGCCTGGGTGCTTTTCGTGGCGGAGCGCGCGGGCCGCCCCATTGCTACCAGTTTGATAGCTGTTGGCGCTTATCCCAACTGCGTAAACACCCCAAATGACATGCAATCCGTGGCCTATGGCCGCTACTGGGGTGCGCTAGAACGGGTGGACTGCCTGCATTTCGAGGCCTGCTACTACCAGCCCATCGAGTGGTGCATCGCGCAGGGTGTGCACCGTTTCGAAGGCGGTGCGCAGGGCGAACACAAGATGGCCCGCGCCCTCCTGCCCGTGCGCGCGCAGAGCGCCCACTGGCTGGCGCACCCGGCGTTTGCCGAAGCCGTGGACCGGTTCCTGGCGCGTGAAGGCGAAGGCGTGGAGCACTACCTGGAGGATCTGCACGCGCGCAACCCCTTCCGTCGGGCAGGCTGACGGGCTGGACGCGGCCATGAAAAAGCGCGCCCATGGCGCGCTTGGCAGAGATACAGCGAGAAGGCCCTCAGGCCGTCGCGACCGACTGCACCAATCCCATCTCAGAACTGCTGAGCAGCGATTCGATGTCCACCACGATCAGCATGCGCTCGCCCACGGTCGCGATGCCACGCACAAAGGACGAATCCACCTGCCCCTGGAACTGCGGTGCGGGCTTGATGGCATCGGCCGGCAGAGCCACCACGTCGGCCACGGCATCCACCACAGCGCCCAGCACCGTGCCCCCCACGTTGAGGATGATGACCACGGTGAAGTCGGTGTAGTCGGCGCTGGCGCATTGCAGCTTCAGGCGCAGGTCGACGATCGGCACGATCACGCCGCGCAGATCGATCACGCCCTTGATGAACTCCGGCGCGTGCGCCATGCGGGTGGGTTGCTCGTAGGAGCGGATTTCCTGCACGCGCAGGATGTCGATGCCGTACTCCTCCTCACCCAGGCGGAAGGTCAGGTATTCCGCGGCACCGCTGGCGTTGGCGTTGCCGTAGGAAGGACGCTGGGCGATGGAAGACGACATGGCAACTCCTAGGGAAATGTTCTCGCGCTTGCGCGCAGGTCGGGCACCGCCGGCCACACCAGCGTCGTGCACGCCCTGGCAGCATAGCAGTCATCGGTTACTTATGCTGACAATTTTGCCAGAAGCCGAAATCCCTGCAAGAAAAAAGCCCGCGGGCATGTGCCAGCGGGCTGGATGAGGGAGTGGGTGCGATACGGGCCGCACCCCGCCACCATCAGGCTTTCTTGTAGTTTTCCACGCCGTCCAGGATTTCCTTGTGGGCGGCGTCGATGCCTTCCCAGCCCAGCACCTTGACCCACTTGCCTTCTTCCAGGTCCTTGTAGTGCTCGAAGAAATGGCTGATGGCCTTCAGGCGCATGGGGTTCACATCCTCCACGGTCTTCCAGGGCTCGTACATCTTGAGGATCTTGGTGGTGGGCACGGCCAGCACTTTGCCGTCCACGCCGGCCTCGTCTTCCATCTTCAGGATGCCCAGCGCGCGGCAGGGCACCACCACGCCGGGGTGCAACGGGTACGGGGTGATCACCAGCACGTCCACCGGGTCGCCGTCGCCCGACAGGGTCTGGGGCACGTAGCCGTAGTTGCAGGGGTAGTACATGGCCGTGGTCAGGAAACGGTCCACGAAGACGGCACCCGACTCCTTGTCCACTTCGTACTTGATGGGATCGGATTCCGCCGGGATCTCGATCACCACATTGAAGGTTTCGGGAATGTTCTTGCCGGGCTTGACGTTGTTCAGCGACATGGTTTGGGGGTTGAGTGGTTGGAATGACACGGCCTTCGCCCCGGGGGCGGTGCGCAAGGCGGCCCGTGATTTTAGGCGCACGCCCCTTGCAGCTTGCTTGCACCGGGGGTTTCGCGT
Organism: Diaphorobacter sp. J5-51; assembly: GCF_001023515.1. Taxonomy (NCBI): domain Bacteria; kingdom Pseudomonadati; phylum Pseudomonadota; class Betaproteobacteria; order Burkholderiales; family Comamonadaceae; genus Diaphorobacter; species Diaphorobacter sp. J5-51. The sequence goes on from NZ_JSYI01000130.1 coordinate 55,899, forward strand.
TAAATGGCTGCGTTGGCCAATCGTCTCCCGCTACCGGGGCACGAGGAAGCAACGCAGCGGAAGCACTTCCCCCATGCGTTGCGCTTCCCCCTCCGTGCAACTGACAACCGATGGAGATAACGAATGGCTGGTTCCACCTCGGCGCTGACTGCCCCTCTCATCCTGGCTCTGGTTTGCGGACTGATTGCTGTGGCCTACGGACTGTGGGCACGCAGCTGGATCCTTTCCAAGGACGCGGGCAACGCCCGCATGCAGGAGATCGCCGGCGCCATCCAGATGGGCGCGGCGGCCTACCTCGCACGGCAATACAAGACCATCGCCTTCGTCGGCATCGTGCTGGCCATCCTCATTGCGGCGTTCCTGGACGGCACCACCGCCGTGGGCTTCGTCATCGGCGCGGTACTCTCCGGCGCCTGCGGCTTCATCGGCATGAACGTCTCGGTGCGCGCCAACGTGCGCACGGCCCAGGCCGCCACGCAGGGCATGGGCCCGGCGCTGCAGGTTGCCTTCCGCGGCGGGGCCATCACGGGCATGCTGGTGGTGGGCCTGGGCCTGCTGGGCGTGACCGCTTTCGCGTGGTTCCTGGTCGGCAATGGCCGGCTCACCCCCACGGCCAGCCTGCCGGCGCTGCTCAACCCGCTGATCGGCTTTGCGTTCGGCTCGTCGCTGATTTCCATCTTCGCCCGCCTGGGCGGGGGCATCTTCACCAAGGGTGCCGACGTGGGTGCGGACCTGGTCGGCAAGGTGGAGGCCGGCATCCCCGAGGACGACCCCCGCAACCCCGCCGTGATCGCCGACAACGTGGGCGACAACGTCGGCGACTGCGCCGGCATGGCGGCCGACCTGTTCGAGACCTATGCCGTCACCCTCATCGCCACGATGGTGCTGGGCGCGCTGCTGGTGGGTGCTGCGCCCGTCGCGGCCGTGACCTACCCACTGGCGCTGGGGGCCGTCTCCATCATCGCCTCCATCATCGGCTGCTTCTTCGTGCAGGCCGGCCCGGGCATGCGCAACGTGATGCCCGCGCTGTACCGGGGGCTGGCGATAGCGGGCGTGCTGTCGCTCGTCGCGTTCTGGTTCGTCACGGCCTGGATCATCCCCGACAACGCGCTTGGCGGCACGGGCGCGCAGATGCGGCTGTTCGGCGCCTGCGCCACCGGCCTGGTGCTGACGGCGGCGCTGGTGTGGATCACGGAGTTCTACACCGGCACGCAATATTCGCCCGTGCGCCACATCGCGCAGGCGTCCACCACGGGGCATGGCACCAACATCATTGCGGGTCTGGGCGTGTCCATGCGCTCCACGGCCTGGCCGGTGATCTTCGTGTGTGCGGCCATCATCGTGTCGTACACGCTGGCGGGCCTGTACGGCGTGGCCGTGGCCGCCATGTCCATGCTCAGCATGGCGGGCATCGTGGTGGCGCTGGACGCCTACGGCCCCATCACCGACAACGCTGGCGGTATTGCCGAGATGGCCGAGCTGCCCAGCAGCGTGCGCGACATCACCGACCCGCTGGACGCCGTGGGCAACACCACCAAGGCCGTGACCAAGGGCTACGCCATCGGCTCGGCGGGCCTGGCAGCACTGGTGCTGTTCGCCGACTACACGCACAAGCTGGAGAGCTTCGGCCAGGCGATCCGCTTCGACCTGAGCGACCCGATGGTCATCGTGGGCCTGTTCATCGGCGGGCTCATTCCCTACCTGTTCGGCGCCATGGCCATGGAGGCCGTGGGCCGCGCCGCCGGCAGCGTGGTGGTGGAGGTGCGCCGCCAGTTCAGCGAGATCCCAGGCATCATGGAAGGCACGGCCAAGCCCGAGTACGGCCGTGCGGTGGACATGCTGACCAGCGCCGCCATCAAGGAGATGATCATCCCCAGCCTGCTGCCCGTGGCCGTGCCCATCATCGTGGGCCTGGCGCTGGGGCCGAAGGCGCTGGGCGGCCTGCTCATGGGCACCATCGTCACGGGCCTGTTCGTGGCCATCAGCATGTGCACCGGCGGTGGCGCCTGGGACAACGCCAAAAAGTTCATCGAGGACGGCCACCACGGCGGCAAGGGCAGCGACGCGCACAAGGCCGCCGTCACCGGCGACACCGTGGGCGACCCCTACAAGGACACCGCCGGCCCGGCGGTCAACCCGCTCATCAAGATCATCAATATCGTGGCACTGCTCATCGTGCCGCTGGTGGTGGAGTTCCACGCCGGCTGACCCGGCACTATCAAAAAAGAAGCTGCCAGCGCCCGTCCCTTGGGCGCTGGACGGCATTCCGGCTCGTAGCCCAGCACGCTGCGCGCGCCTGCCGCACAATCAGGCCCATGCAGCTCCACCACATCGCCAACGCCGGCGTGGCCTCGACTTCGGGCCGCACCATTGCCGTGATCGACCCCTCCGACGGCCAGCCGTACGACGAAATCCAGCGCGGCACGGCCGAGGACATCGATGCCGCCGTGCATGCGGCGCAGCAGTGCTACCACAGCGTGTGGCGCAAGCTGGCCCCGGCCGAGCGTGGCAGGCTGCTGATGCGGCTGTCCGCCAAGATCACCGAGCATGCCGAGGAGTTGGCCGCCATCGAGCAACGCGACTGCGGCAAGCCCACCCGGCAGGCACGGGCCGACGCACACGCCCTGGCGCGCTACTTCGAGTTCTACGCCGGCGCCTGCGACAAGCTGCACGGCGAGACCATTCCCTACCCCGACGGCTTCAGCGTGTTGACCTGGCGTGAGCCGCATGGCGTGACCGGCCACATCGTGCCGTGGAACTACCCCATGCAGATCTTCGGGCGCTGCGTGGGCGCCGCACTGGCGGCCGGCAACGTGTGCGTGGTCAAGCCGGCCGAGGACGCCTGCCTGTCCCTGCTGCGCGTGGCCCAGTTGGCGGTCGAGGTGGGCTTCCCTGCCGGCGCGCTGAACCTCGTGACCGGCTACGGCCACGAGGTCGGCGACGCGCTGGCGCGCCACCCCGGCATCCAGCACATCAGCTTCACCGGCAGCCCCAAGGTGGGCACGCTGATCCAGCAGGCCGCCGCCGAGCGCCACTGCCCGGTCACGCTGGAGCTGGGCGGCAAGAGCCCGCAGATCGTCTTTGCCGACGCCGACCTGGACGCCGCCGTGCCCGTGCTCGTGAACGCCATCGTGCAGAACGCCGGGCAAACCTGCTCGGCCGGCTCGCGCGTGCTGATCGATTCCCTGATCTACGAACCGCTGCTGGAGCGCCTGTCAAAGGCCTTCGAGGCGCTGCGCGTGGGCCCCGCCGCCATGGACCTGGACCTGGGGCCGCTGATCCGCCAGAGCCAGCAGCAGCGCGTGTGGGATTACCTGTCCGATGCGCAGGTGGCTGGCATTCCCCTGGCCGCGCAGGGCACCGTGGTGGACGAAGCGCCCGACACGGGCTTCTACCAGGCCCCCACCCTGCTGCGCGACGTACCGGCGCAGCACCGCCTGGCGCAGGAGGAAATCTTCGGCCCCGTGCTGGCCGCCATGCCCTTCGACGACGAAGACCACGCCGTGGAGCTCGCCAACGGCACGCCCTTTGGCCTGGTGGCGGGCGTGTGGACGCGCGATGGCGCGCGCCAGTTCCGCATGGCGCGGCGCATTGCCAGCGGCCAGGTATTCATCAACAACTACGGCGCAGCCGGCGGCGTCGAATTGCCGTTTGGCGGCGTGAAGTCCAGCGGACACGGACGCGAGAAGGGTTTCGAGGCGCTCTACGGCTTCACCACCCTCAAGACCGTGGCCATCCGCCACGGCTGATCCCTGCGAGCCGCGTGCCCTGCGGTGCCCCGCCAGTGCTCGCTTGCCCGCTGATACGTTTCCCATCTCGACCCCATGCCTCTGTCATCCCCTGCCCCCCGCACTGCCCGCCATGTCCGACGCGTCACCTACCAGGGTTACGAGCGCGAGGACGGGCTCTGGGACATCGAGGGCGAACTGCACGACAGCAAGCCGCAGGACCTGCCGTCGCTGCGCTACCCGGACGGCGTGCGCCGCGCCGGCGAACCCATCCACCACCTGTGGCTGCGCGTCACCGTGGACCGCGACCTGGTGGTGCGCGCCATCGAATCCGCCATGGATGCCCACCCCCTGGCGGGCTGCACACAAGCGCAGCGCGCCCTGCAGGCGATGGTGGGCTGCAGCATGGCGCGCGGCTGGCGCCAGGCCATCCAGACCCACCTGGGCGGCGTGGCCGGTTGCACCCATCTGCGGGAACTGCTGTTCAACCTGGCCACGGCCACGTTCCAGACGATTCACGCCGCATTCCAGAATGAAGGCGACGAGCCGCCACGCCACTTGGGCCAGTGCACGGGTTGGGACTTCAGCGGTCAGGGAGTGAAGGAGCACTACCCGCAGTTCTACGGCCGCGCGCCGCGCACGCCGAAGGCAGCCTGATCGGCAACCGCTCCCGATTCAATAGCTGTCCGCGCTTGCTGCACGGGCGCTAGAGGCAATTTTTGCCCATAGGCCTGATTTAGATCGACAGCATGTGCTGGCGCGCGGCTCAGGTTCACCATCCGGCCACTCGCGGAGGATGAATAGCGCTTGAACGGCTCGGCCCGACGGACGGCCTGCGCCAACCCCTGGTTAGCCAGCCCTGGTTAGTAGAGCGAGTGGAGAGTGGCGTGGCACATCCGCCGGGGACTCGCGGCTGGGCGGTCGAGCCAAGGCCGTGTCCCGCGCGCCACAGCTGCTGCCCAGCGGTGCAACCAGCCCAGCCACGTCGGCCTTCCCTCCCCTGGGAAAGGCGGTGCAGCCGCGCGCCGCGCCGATGAGACACGCAGTTGCTCTTGTGGCCGCAGGGGGTCAGCCCAGCACGTCCTGCAGGGCCACCTCGTACAGCGAAGTCAAGCTGTCCGTAACCTCCAGCAGGCGCTCGCTGGTGGTGGCCACGTTTTCCAGGCCGCGCGGGTCTGGCTGGCGCTTGAGGGCGGCCTCGAAAAACACCCACTGCGCCTGGCCCAGTTCCAGTGCCGAGCGGATGGCCGGGGTGGAGATGGGCGCCTTGTTCAACTGCGCGAGGGCACGCTGGAACTCATCGGCGTCGCCCGTCATCTGCTCGCGCACCGTGCGGCTGTCAAGGCCAGCGGCCAACAGCTCATAGTTCTTGGCCAGGCGCTGCGACAGCATGCGCTGGCGCCCGGCGGTATTGACCAGGCGTGCCGTGGGCGCCTGGGCCAGCCGCTCGAGGGCCTCGGTGGTGGTGTTGGCGGCAGCCAGCATCTGGTCGGCCTGGGCCGACACGGCCTGAAAGCCCTCCTTCGTCGGCGCCTGGGCCGTGAGCGCGTCCAGGCGGTCCGCGTTGCGGCGCACGTCCGCCAGCAGCCGCGCCACCTCGGGCGGCCAGCTCTGGCGGTCCATGTCCTCGAAGCCGGAATGCACCTGCCGGCGGGTGTGTTCCAGCGCATCGCGGGCGCGCGCGGCACCCACGTTCAGGTACAGCTGGCCGTAGACCTTGGCGGTGCGCTGGGACAGCGCCCGAAAGCGCGCCGTGCGGTTGATGGCCGTGGCCAGGGCCATGCGCGCCTGGGCCGACAGCGGCAGGGCCGGCACCAGCAACACGGTGGCCAGCGCGCGCACAGCGGTGCGGCGGCCGCGCCGGCAGGCGGCGACGGAGGGAGGGGTGGGGACTGGGCGTTGGTTCTGCATGCGCCGTATTCTCAAATCGCCCTCCCGCGCCCCCTATGACACTGGTCAAAGGCACCTCATGTCGCTGCCGTGACAGCAGATTGATCAACATCAATTTAGCGGGCAGCCGCCATACCCCTACGACGCCGATGGGGCACAATTTCGCCATGGCTGAACGTGTCATTCCCCTCGTGGATCAGCGCAGCAAGGTGCTGCAGCCCCCCGCGCTCCTGGCCGCGGCACCCGCTACCGGACTGCTGCAGGACACGCTCTCCCGTCCCTTGCGCGACCTGCGCATCAGCGTGACGGACCGCTGCAACTTCCGCTGCGGCTACTGCATGCCCAAGGAAGTGTTCGACAAGCACTACCGCTACCTGCCGCACAGCGACCTGCTGAGCTTTGAAGAGATCACGCGGCTGGCGCGCCTGTTCATGGCGCATGGCGTGCGCAAGATCCGCCTCACCGGCGGCGAGCCGCTGCTGCGCAAGGACCTGGAGAACCTGGTTGCCCAGTTGGCGGAACTGCGCACGCTGGAGGGCCGCGTGCCCGACCTCACGCTGACCACCAATGGATCGCTGCTGGCGCGCAAGGCGCGCGCCCTCAAGGCCGCGGGCCTGCGGCGCGTCACCGTGAGCCTGGACAGCCTGCAGGACGACGTGTTCCGCCGCATGAACGACGTGGACTTTCCGGTGGCCGACGTACTCGCCGGTATCGAGGCCGCGCAGGCGGCGGGCCTGGAGCACATCAAGGTCAACATGGTGGTCAAGCGCGGCACCAACGACCACGAGATCCCGGCGATGGCGCGCCACTTTCGCGGCACCGGCATCACGCTGCGCTTCATCGAATACATGGACGTGGGCGCCACCAACGGCTGGCGCATGGATGAGGTGCTGCCCTCCGCCGAAGTCATCGCGCGGCTGCAGGCCGAGCTGCCGCTGGTGCCGCTGGCCGCGCAGTCCCCCGGCGAGACCGCCAAGCGTTGGGGCTACGCCGGCCCCGACGGTCGCCACGACCCGCGCTTGGGCGAAGTGGGCGTGATCAGCAGCGTCACGCAGGCCTTCTGCGGCGACTGCAACCGCGCGCGCCTGTCCATGGAGGGTCGGCTGTACCTGTGCCTGTTTGCCTCGCAAGGCTGGGACCTGCGCAGCCTGCTGCGCGGCAATGCCAGCGACGCGCAGATCAGCGCCGCCATCGCCCACATCTGGCAGGGGCGCGGCGACCGCTATTCCGAGCTGCGTGCCAGCCTGCCACCCGAGACGGGCAGCGGCCAGCGGCGCATCGAGATGAGCTACATCGGCGGCTGAGCCGCCGCCGCGCCGCAGGGACCTGCCCCGGCGCGCCGTTCACCACCCTTCTTCTTTCCCATGATCGACACCCACGACATCACAGGTCTCATCCTCGCCGGCGGCCGCGGCTCCCGCATGGGCGGGGTGGACAAGGGCCTGCAGAACTTCCGCGGCCTGCCCCTGGCACTGCACACGCTGATGCGGCTGCAGCCGCAAGTGGGCGACGTGATGATCAACGCCAACCGCAACCTGGCGGCCTATGAATCATTCGGAGTGCCGGTGTGGCCTGATGGCCTTGCCGACTACGCAGGCCCGCTGGCGGGCTTTCTCACAGGGCTGGAGCGCTGCGAGACCCCTTGGCTGCTCACCGTGCCCTGCGACACACCGCTGTTCCCGCCAGACCTTGCCGCACGCCTGGCCCAGGCCGCCATGCGCGCGGGCGCCGACATTGCCATGGCAGCGGCACCCGAGCCCGACGAGCGCGATGGCACCGTGCGCGTGCGCACCCAGCCGGTGTTTTGCCTGCTGCGCGTGACGCTGCTGGAGAGCCTGGTGCGCTTCACGCAGGGCGGCGGGCGAAAAATCGACCGCTGGACCGAACAGCACGCCTGCGCCGTGGTTCCGTTCGACCAGCCGGGAGACGACCCGCATGCTTTCTACAACGCCAACACCCTGGCCGAGCTGCACGCCCTGGAAGGCCTGGGCCACCGCTGAGCTGCAACCCTCCTTGCCCATACCGCATGAAAACCATTGACCAGATCGCCGCCGAGTTGCAGGGCTACGACCCGCAGGCACTGCGTGCCGCCGATGTGAACACCTTCCTGGAGCGCCTGGTCGCGCCCGTCACCAGCACCGAAGAAGTCGGCATCTTCGACGCCCTGGGCCGCGTGCTGGCGCGGGACGTGGTCTCGCCCGTCAGCGTGCCGCCGCACGACAACTCGGCCATGGACGGCTACGCCTTCGACGGCGCCCAACTGCAGCCCGGCCAACCGCTGGTGCTGCGCCCGGTCGGCTCCACAGCCTTTGCCGGCGCCGCCTGGACCGGCACCGTGGCCGCAGGCGAGTGCGTGAAGATCATGACCGGCGCCATCATGCCGGCAGGGCTGGACACCGTGGTGCCGCAGGAGTTCACCACGGCCGAGCCCGACGGCCACATCCGCATCGCACCCGACGTGCTGCGCCGCGGCGACAACCGCCGCCTGCTGGGGGAAGACCTCATGCAAGGCCGCGTAGCGCTATCAAAAGGAGAGCTGCTAGCGCCTGCTGCTATTGGCCTGGTGGCCAGTTTGGGTCTAAAAACGGTGACGGTGTACCGCCGGGTGCGCGTGGCCTATTTCTCCACGGGCGACGAGATCCTCAGCCTGGGCGAGCCACCGCGCGAGGGTGCGGTGTACGACAGCAACCGCTACACGGTCTTTGGCCTGCTGACACGTCTGGGCGTCCAGGTGATCGACCTGGGTGTGGTGCGCGACGAGCCCACACTGCTGGAAGCCGCCTTCCGCCGTGCGGCCGCCGAGGCCGACGCCATCATTACCAGCGGCGGTGTGAGCGTGGGCGAGGCCGACCACACGCGCACCATGATGAAGCAGCTGGGCGACGTGGCGTTCTGGCGCATCGCCATGCGCCCGGGCCGGCCGATGGCGGTGGGCCGCCTTCGGCCCGAATTACAAGCCAAATCCGATCCTAACGCTCGTCCATCAAGCGTTAGCAGCTATCAAGATGGAAGCATTCAGAGTGCAGACGGCAGCAGCGTGCTGTTCGGGCTGCCAGGCAATCCGGTGGCGGTGATGGTCACCTTCCTGGCTTTCGTCCGCCCCGCGCTGCTGCGCATGATGGGCTGCACGCGCAGCGCACCGCCGCTGCTGCGCGCCGTCAGCACCGAGGCCATGCGCAAGAAACCCGGCCGCACCGAATACCAGCGCGGCCTGGTCACCACGGCAGCGGACGGCACGCTGCAGGTGCGCACCACGGGCAACCAGGGCTCAGGGGTGCTCAGTTCCATGGTGCAAGCCAACGGCCTCATCGTGCTGCACCACGGCCAGGGCAACGTGGCACCTGGCGACATGGTCGATGTGATGATGTTTGACGGCGTGATCTGACACGCCCGCGCAGCGGCGGCCGGCTTGGCCGCGTGCGCCGCAGCCCTACCCTGCCCCCATCGCCATCCTTGCAGGAGCCGCCATGCCGTTTGCCGCCACCCATCTCGCTCAGCCGCCTTCGCGTGAAACGGTGGACCAGTGGCTGGGCCCCACCGTGCTGGAGTTCGGTACGCCCTGGTGCGGCCACTGCCAGCGCGCCCAGCCGCTCATCGAGCAGGCCCTCGAAGACCGGGACGATGTGCGCCACGTCAAGGTGGAGGACGGCCCCGGCCAGCGCCTGGGCCGCAGTTTTGGCGTGAAACTCTGGCCCACGCTCGTGTTCCTGCGCGACGGGCGAGAAACAGCGCGGCTGGTGCGCCCACAGACGGCACAGAGCATCCATGAAGCGGTGCAGGGCATCACCGCCACCACTGGCTGATCACCCGCAAGGCCCGGAACCCGGTCTCAGCGGCCCAGCGCCTGCTCCACACCCTTGTTGGCCAGCATGTCGGCGCGCTCGTTGCCAGGGTCACCTGCATGGCCGCGCACCCAGTGCCATTCGATGCGGTGGCCCGCTTGGTGCGCCAGCTCGTCCAGGCGCTGCCACAGCTCCACGTTCTTCACGGGCTGGCCGGCCGCCGTACGCCAGCCCTTTTTCTTCCAGCCATGGATCCACTCGGTGATGCCCTGGCGGACGTACTGGCTGTCCAGGTACAACGCCACCTGGCAGGGGCGCTTGAGCGCGCCCAGCGCCTGGATCACGGCCATCAGTTCCATGCGGTTGTTGGTCGTTCCCAGTTCGCCACCGAACAGCTCTTTCTCCAGCGTGCCTGAACGCAGCACTGCCCCCCAACCGCCGGGGCCCGGATTGCCCTTGCACGCACCGTCGGTATAGATCACCACCTGATTCAAAAATAGCTCCCAGAAATAAAGAAAATGTCCCGTCGCCTCAGCCCGGGCCATGGCGCCGCGCTACCTGTACCTGCGCGGCAGCCGCCTGCGGCGCCTTGCGCCACGAAGGCTCCAACAGGCGCATGCCCTGCACGCGCTTGACGGCGACGATCACATACGCGGCCCCGAAGATCGGCCACCAGCGCGCACCCAGCGCGTCCATCCAGCCGTAGCGCTGCAGCCAGCGGTCGCCGGCCACGGCGGGCCGGTAGCAGCCGAAGCTCATGGATTCCAGCTCAAAGCCAAGCAGGCGCAGCCAGTCGCGCAGGCGCCCGGGTGAAATGAACTCCCCCACGTCCGGCAGGAACAGCCGCCCCCCTGCGCCACAGCGCTGGTACAGGCGCGATCGCCGCTGCCGTAACCCCCACAGACTGAGCGGGTTGAGTCCACTGATGACCACCTTGCCCTCGGGCACCAGCACGCGGTGCACCTCGCGCAGCGCCGTGTGCGGGTCCACGCTCAGCTCCAGGGTGTGGGGCAGCGCCAGCAGGTCCAGGCTGGCCTCGGCAAACGGCAGCGCGACCGCATCCGCCAGCAGCGCCGGTGGCTCCTGCGCATCGCTACGCTCTAGCAGCAACTCCGGCGGCATAACGGCCAGCCAGCGGTGCGGCATGCGGTTGCTGCGCAATGCCTGCAAGCCCGGCATGCCCAGCTGCAGCGCGTGGTAGCCGAAGATGTCCGCCACCAGCTCGTCGTAACGCTCCTGCTCCCAGGCCAGCAGGTAGCGGCCAGGGGCAGTATCGAACCAGTGGTGCAAACCTATAATTTCGCCGGTCATGAAGAACTTGCTGCCATTGCCCGCCTTCGCCGACAACTACATCTGGATGATGTACGACGCGCAGCGTGCGGTCGTTGTGGATCCCGGCGATGCAGAACCCGTGTTGCAGGCGCTGCGCAGCATGGGGCTGCCATTGGAAGCGATTCTAGTCACGCACCACCATGGCGACCACGTGGGCGGGGTGAACGCCCTGCGCGAAGCCACGGGCGCAACCGTGTATGGCCCTGCCACGGAGCCCATGCCCGAGCCCCTCATCCGCCTGTCGGGCGGCGACACTCTTCAGGTGCTAGGCCTCACGTTTTCCGTGCTGGACGTGCCGGGGCATACGGCGGGGCATATCGCCTACTACTGTGCGGACATGGAAGGCGAGCCCCTGCTGTTGTGCGGGGACACGCTGTTCTCAGGTGGATGCGGGCGCTTGTTCGAAGGCACGCCCACGCAAATGCAGGCCTCGCTGGACACGCTGGCCGCATTGCCCGGCAACACCCGCGTATGCTGCGCCCATGAATACACGCTGTCCAACCTGAAGTTCGCCCGCGCGGTGGAACCCCATAACGCTGCGCTACTCCAGTACATCACCGAATGCGAGTCCCGGCGCCGCGCGGATCAGCCCACACTGCCGTCGCGCATTGCCATCGAGCGCGACATCAACCCTTTTCTGCGCACGCGCGTTGCTACGGTAGCCCAAGCCGCCCACGGCTTCGACCCCCTCATAGACCCGCGCGAACCCGCAGCCGTACTGGCCGCGCTGCGCCAATGGAAAAACGAATTTCGATGAGACTTCTGCACATCCTGGGGCTGGCAAGCCTGCTGTGGTTGACCGGTTGCGCGACCACTGCCCCTACGGACAACGCCGCATCCACCGCCGACCCCACTACTGCCAGCCATACGCCGCTGTATCCGTCGGGACCATTGCAGCCCATCACGGCGAGCGCCGCCAGCGGCCACACAGTGGCTGGCGTCAGCGCGCCAGCCGANCATCCGGCGCGGCTTTTCCATGCCCGACCTGGACACCGATCTGGTACGCGACCGGGAACAGTGGTATGCCACGCGCCCCGACTACATGCAGCGCATGACCGAGCGCTCCAGCAAGTACCTGTTCCATATCGTCGAAGAGCTGGAACGCCGGGGCATGCCCACAGAACTGGCGCTGCTGCCCTACATCGAGAGCGCCTTCAACCCCCAGGCAGTGTCCAGCGCCAAGGCCGCGGGCATGTGGCAGTTCATGCCGGCCACGGGAACCTATTTCGACTTGAAGCAGAACGCCTTCCGCGACGACCGGCGCGATGTGCTGGCGTCCACGCGCGCGGCGCTGGACTACCTGCAGAAGCTCTACGGCATGTTCGGCGACTGGCATCTGGCCCTGGCCGCCTACAACTGGGGGGAAGGCAGCGTGGCCCGCGCGATCGCGCGCAACGAGAAACAGGGTCTGGGCACGCGCTACACCGAGCTGACGATGCCCGCCGAAACCCGCATGTACGTGCCCAAGCTGCAGGCCGTGAAGAACATCGTGGCCAATCCCGACAAGTTCAGCACCGAGCTGCCGCTGATCGAGAACCACCCGTACCTCCAGAGCGTGGAGATTACGCGCGACATGGACGTCACCCTGGTAGCCAGTCTCGCCGGCGTACGCATCGAGGATTTCCGCGCCCTGAACCCGTCGCTGCACAAGCCCGTGATCCTTGCGGCGGGCATGCCGCAGATCCTGCTGCCCTGGGACAACGCCCAGGTGTTTCGCAAGAACCTGGAGGCCTACACCGAAGGCCAATACGCCAGTTGGACGGTATGGACGGTGCCCAACACGATGAGCGTCTCCACCGCGGCGCAACGCACGGGCATGAGCGAAAACGATTTGCGTCAGGTGAATGGCATTCCACCACGCATGATGATCAAGGCCGGCTCGGCCCTCATGGTGCCCCGCGCGGCCACCATGCGCGCAGACGTCCCGGGTCATCTCGCCGACAACGGCCAAGTCAGCTTCACCCCCGAAATCGTGACGCGGCGCACCACGGTGCGCGCGGGCAAGCGCGACACCGTAGCCAGCATCGCACGGCGCTACAAGGTCAGCACCGCAGACGTTGCCGACTGGAACGACGTGAAGACCTCCAGCAAGTTCAAGCCCGGAGAACAGGTCGTGATGTACCTGCCCGTGCGGCTTGCCGCGACATCGCTGGCACGCACCAGCGCGAAACAACCCATCAGCCTGGCGACAGTCCGCTCGGCAAAGGCCGGTGCGCCCGCACGCAAGGGCGGCACACCGTCGAAACGCAAACGGTAAGCCCGGCTAGAAACGCAGCGTGTGCATACCCAACAGGCCGAGGATGCCCATCACGATCAGGTACAGCGCAACGATCACGTTGAGCAGTTTGGGCATGATCAGAATCAGGATGCCTGCGATGAGGGAAACCAGGGGGCCAATGCTGAGGTGAAGTGTCATGGGAACTTTGCCGGGATGCGGGAGGAAGGAAAGCACTCGCGCTGCGCGCGCCGCCTAGCCCATTACTTTAGCGGTGATCCCGGGGCGCAAGGCGCACTTGGCGCGCCCTGACCGACCGAACCAACGCCTGGGCACGCCGTAATCTGCCGCAGAGGGCCGGGGGCCTGCATTTTTGCCCCCTCTTGCGCCACACCGAGCTTTCCCAAAAAAGGTCCGATACGGCGCGAAGCGCGGCGTCACGTCAGCAGTTGCCTTTTTTCGCCTGACCGGGAGGGCACCCGTGCGGGTGGCTCTTGGGACCCGCTCCACGGTTGTCGTAATGGTCGTGATAGACCGCGCAACCGGAAAGCGTGAATGCAGCAACCGCAATGGCAAGCAGAGTCTTCATGGCTGAAAATGTGGATGAACGTCGAGGCATTTTAGAAGCGCCCCATTGTTCCCGGACTGATTGAAACTCGTACGGTGGAGTAATACGACGCTGTACCACTCATCGCTAGCACAGCGACAAAGGTAAGCAGTCAGAAGAAGTTCGATTGCTGGCCGCTGTGCGGTTGCAACGGAGGGCGGCAGCATGAAGCACGTTTTGATGCGGCGCCGGTTCCTCAAGACCGTTGGTGGCATGGTGCTGTCACCCCGGCCACTGCTTGCGGCATCGAACCCGGCCAGTGGAATTCAGCAAGTGGTGGCGGCGCTGCTGGTGGCGACAGAAGAAGGCTCTCTGTTGCAGATCGACCCGGAAGATTTACGCAACGCGCTGAAGCTCTGCGGTAGTTCCCCCATGAGCTTCACGGTGACGAACCACGACGCAGACAAGGTTCTTGATACTTGCCGCGATGCGTTGGCCGGGATACCGAGCCACAACATCAAAGCCGCCGTGGTAGTGTGCAGCGGCTACGGCAAGGGCTTTGAACTGACCCAGTGTGCAGGGGTCTTCAGGGCCGTTCAGCACGCCATGGACGAATCGGCGTATCTGGTGTTCGGCGTGGTACTCGATTCCGCGCTGGTGGACGCCATGAGCGTCAATTGGCTGGCTGGTGCACCGGACGGTTAATGTGGAAATAGACACTCATCCGAAAACGCCGCGACCCGCCGTGTGAAGAAGACAGCGTTTGTGCATGGTAGCAGCCTTATTTCCATCATCCAGGGTGAACCGCAAGGGTCATGACAGTTAGCGCAGCGGTGAGCGGCGTGTTCCTTGTGGCCGGTCGCCGGTCTTTGCCAGGGATGCTTCATTGATCCTGCGCTTCACAGATGTGCGGCTAAGGTTCTTCGGCAACTGGGCCTCAAACCCAGCCATCAAGTCAGTCATGATCATGCTGAGAGATTTCGCTAAAGTATTCAACAATGCTCGATAAAGGAGGGAAGCAATGAAACCAACAATAAATGGTCAGCGTGTTCAATCGATGGCGTCGTGGGCGGCCATTCTCTTGATGTGCGTCGCTCTGCACCCTGCTCAAGCCCAGCAGTGGAAAGATGCTCCCGCCTACGACAAGGCTCAGGCAAAAAACGTTCTGGACCGCAGCACGTTTTACATACCGCTGTTCGGAGCGGTCTACCGCGAGAAGTTTGAGGTGATGGTTCAGAAGCTGCCGGGCGTGCGCGGCGTCATCATCCACAATCATGGATGCGGTGGCATGTGGGGCTGGGAAACCACGATTGCGCAGTTCTACTACCGTGAAGGCTTTGCCGTGGTTTCGCCGGAGTTCGTGACGCGCGATGGAAACAAGACGGGCTGCCCTGGCGGATCGCCGGAGGAGCAACTTCGACGCGCTGGCGAACGGGCCGCAGAGGGCATTTACACCGCCAAGAACCCCGCACGACTAGCGGCGCGGGGCGACGATATTCAAGAAGTGATCCGTTGGATCAAAACGCTCACGGACTTACCTATCTTCTTGAGCGGTCACAGCGAGGGCTGCCGAACCACTTACAACTGGAATCGCAACGAACCACAGGTCAAAGGCGGCATTTGCCACAAGCAGAGCGTGAACCGGCACTATGAACATCTGTGGAAATGGGATACCCGGTTGCCGATGTGGTCGTCCAACGAGGATGAAGACCCATGGGCTGGCGGTAGCAAACAGTTTCCTGCGGTGGGTTTTGAAGAGAAATTCAAAGACAACCCGCAGAACCTCACTTCGTTCCGTTATCCGGGTAACAGCCATGATCCACTCGTGCGTCCTGGCGAAGGTCAGAGCTTGCGAGACTGGTTGAACAAGCAGGTCAGTTTGCCTCCGCTCAAGGGACAGAACGGCTTTAACTACGAAGACGCTTTGCCTGCGATCCAGAGCGAGCTAAAAAAGAAAAACCGTTAGACAGCCCTCCAGTGACTGGTGAGATGCACTCTAGGTAAGAGTCTCACAAGCACGCCGTGCGACCGGCGGCACGAAGGGCTGTGCCACGCCGACCATAGACTTTCGGCGTCGGCCTGTCGGCCGAAAAACGATTCGGGAGGGTTCAATGAAGAGAATTTTCACTGTCGTTGCCCTATGGGCTCTTGCATTAGTGAGCCATGCCGAAGGCACCCTGTTCAAGGTGCCAACGCGCGATGGCGTGACCACAACGCTATTTTGGGAACCCGCTCCAGATGCCAAGGCCACGGTGTTCCTGTTCCCTGGTGGCGCAGGAGGCTTCGGCAAGGTCGAAGCGGGCAAGGCTACGGGGCTCAACTTCCTGGTTCGCTCCGAGCCCTATTTCATCGCCAGCGGCTTCAACGTAGCCATCTTCGGCCGTCCCAGCGATTCTCAGGATCTGGATTACGCCGACCGCATCAGCGAGACACACATGACTGATGTGCGCAAAGTTCTGGAGTTCGTAAAGCGCAAGGCAGATGTGCCGGTCTGGATGGTTGGCACCAGCCGGGGCACGATTTCAGTGACGGCCGCTGCCATCAATATGCCTGACGCGATGGCGGGAGTGGTGCTGACCTCCAGCGTGGTCAGTTACAAGAAGCCCGGCGCCGTGCCCAAACAGGATTTGGCGCAAATCAAGGTGCCTGTGCTGGTGCTGCACCACGCCAAGGACGCCTGCACATTGTGTCAACCGCACGAGGTACCCGCCATCCTGCGCGGTTTGAAGAACGCGCAGACCAAGAAGGAGATCATGGTCAGCGGCGGCGAGAATCCCACGGGCAACGTCTGCGAGGCTTTGCATTGGCATGGCTTCATTGGCATGGAGCGCGAGGCAGTTGATCTGATAGCCAACTGGATCAAAGCGCCGACGAACTGAAGTGCACATTCCGTCATGAGGCCCCTTGTTTGCCCCATTCGCTGACACACCGCAGCGCCTTGACCGGCATGGCCGCCTTGTTCGCACACTCGCGCGCATCCATCACGAAAAGCAAGATCGGCGACTTTGTGAAGGCTGGAATGCCCACGCAGATCGGCAATGACCGCAACTCTGCCGCCCGCAAGCATCGCCGGATGTACGGTGGGAATGGTTACCTGATCTGACCGGAACACACGACGGCACCGGGCACAGCGATGCCATCAAAAGTTGAGGCCCGAGCCCGACCAATGTACGAGGCGAACGACAAGATTTCATTGCCAGTTGTCCAACAAAGTACAACTGCATCCATACAAATTCTGGCAACGATCTGGCAATGGGATTCTGGCAAAGAAAAAGCACCTAGGCATTTCTGCGCTAAGTGCTTGATTCATAACCAAATTTTGGTAGGACGTACAAGATTCGAACTTGTGACCAACGGATTAAAAGTCCGCTGCTCTACCAACTGAGCTAACGTCCCAACCTTTGCCACCTCTCGGTAGCAAAGCTAAAGATTATAGCGTGATTTTTAGGTCTTCGACCTTTCCGCCAACTTGTCGAGAATCCATCCCGCTGCACAGTGACCAAATGTGGCCGTGACGGCGACCGATGAGCCATAACCATGGCAATTCAGGGATCCGTCGCCTTCACCGACGCCGCAAGACGCGTGTGGCTTTGATACCGCTTCCTTGCTATAGACGCAGGTGACGCCGATTTTGCGGCCTTCTCGGGCCGCGCCGTGGTTCCTGCGCAAGCGATAGCGCATCTGGGCCAGCAGCGGGTCGTGCGTGGTAAACGCCAGATCTTCTACCTCGACTTTATATGCGTGACGCTTACCCCCGGCAGCACCTACCGTGACGAAAGGCAGCCGCGTGGAGACGGCCCAAGCTGCCATTGCGGCCTTGGCGTTTACTTGGTCGCATGCATCCACCAATGCATCCACCGAAGATGGCAACAGAGTGGGCCAGTTCTGTGCATCCACGAACTCTTCAACGCAGTTCACCCGACATGCCGGATTGATCAGGGCAATGCGCTCGGCCATGGCGCGTACCTTGGCTTGGCCTATGGTTGTGGTCAGAGCGTGAATTTGCCGGTTGACGTTCGACTCGGCTACATGGTCCAAGTCAATCAGCGTGAGCGCTCCGACGCCGCTGCGCGCGAGTGCCTCTGCTGTCCAAGAACCCACGCCGCCAATTCCGACCACAGCAACATGCGCGCTCCGGATGCGTGCGGCGCCCTCCTGCCCGAACAGGCGTTCCAGCCCTGCGAAGCGCCGCTCCAAGTCTGGCGTGTCGTCAACGGATGTGATCACTTCAGGCGCGCCAGGCGTTCCTTCGCAGCGGCTGCTGCTTCCGACTGCGGATAAACGCGCAGCAAGTCTTCCAGGGTCTTGCGCGCAGCCCGCGTATCTTTCAATTCGATCTGGCAATTGGCAATCGAGAGGGCCGCCTCGGGAGCGCGCGCATGGTCTGGCGCCGCCGACAACAGAGCCTTGAAGTTGTTGATGGCCTCTTTGTAATCACGCGTGGCGTACTGTGCATTGCCCAGCCAAAAACGGGCAGACGGTACATAACCGGACTGTGGATACTGGCGCACGAAGCCGCTGAAAGCGTTGGACGCTTCACCGAACTTACCTGCACGGAAGAGCGCCAAGGCCGCCTCGAAATCACGCTTCTCTGCAGGATCAGCCCGGAATTCGCGCCCGTCCAGCGTCACCGTCGCGGGCTCAAACTGGCGCAACCGCTCATCGACACCCTGCGCCATGTCCTTCTGGCGGCGCTGCAGCTCTGCGACATCGCGCAATAGCTGCTCGTTCTGACCACGCAGTGTCGCCTGTTCAGTGCGCAATGCCTCGATTTGCATCTGTAGGTCGAGCAGGCTGCGCCGTAGTTGCGAGACCTCATCGCCGGACCGTTCCCCCGCACGCTGGCTGGCCTGCGTCAATGCATCGACACGCTGGCGCATCTCAAGGATGGCACGGCGCGCCTCGCTGTCCTCGAACAATGCATAGCTGGGGGTCGACCAGCAGGCAGCGGCGGCCAGCGCCGCCGCGCCCAGCGCCCGCGGGCGCAGGAGCAAAGACATGCGCGGCATCAACGGTACGACAGCTCAACGCGGCGGTTTTGCGAGTGCGCGTCTTCCGTGTGGCCCTGCACCGCCGGCTTTTCCTTGCCAAAGCTCACCGCCTCCACCTGCGCGTCCGGCACGCCCAGCAGCCCCAACGAGCGGCGCACGGCTTCCGCGCGCTTCTGGCCCAGCGCCAGGTTGTACTCGCGGCCACCGCGCTCATCGGTATGGCCCTCCAGCACGACCTTGCGGGCGGAAGACGCTTTCATGAAGCGAGCATGGGCCTCCAGCACGGACTGGAACTCAGGCTTGACGATGAAGCTGTCAAAGTCGAAGTAAATGACGCGCGCCACGCCAACGGGACCCTCGGCGTCGCGCCCTGACTGGGACAAGTCCACAGGAGCCACGCCGCTTTGGCCCGTGCTTCCCGAGTTGGCGCCCGGTGCGGTGGACGTAGCGCCGCGGTCTTCGACCGGCACATCGTCCAGCTTGACGCCGGAGCTGCAGCCTGCCATGAGGGCGACGATGGAGAGCGCCAGAGACACGCGCTTGAAGGGGAAACGGTTCATTAAAAACTCCTGAAGAGCAGTTGTTCGAAAAACGGAAACTTATTTGTTCTGGAACGGGCCCCAGTCGGGCTCGCGGATATCTCCACCCTGCCCCGCCAGACGCGCCTTGATCTTGCCGTCCAGCGTGGTGGTCATCAGGGCTTCGCGACCCTGCTGCTGCGTGGCGTAGACGATCAGCCGGCTATTGGGAGCAAAGCTGGGATTCTCATCGGCGGAGGTGTCGGTCACCGCCGTCACGCTGCCCGACTTCAAATCCATCACGTGCAGCTTATAGGCGCCGCCCACGCGGGAAATGTAGGCCAACCACTGACCATCGGGACTGATGCTGGGTGAAATGTTGTAGGACCCGTTGAAGGTCACGCGCTCCGCGCCTCCCCCGCTGGCTGCCACGCGGTACACCTGGGGCGAACCTCCACGGTCGCTGACGAAGTAGATGCTGCGGCCGTCGCTGGAGAACACGGGCTCCGTGTCGATGCCGCTGCTTTGCATCAGGCGGCGCGGCTCACCGCCGTTAGCGTCGATGGTGTAGAGCTGCGAGCCCCCGTCGCGGCTGAGGGTCACTGCCAAGGTACGGCCATCGGGCGACCAAGCAGGGGCACTGTTGGAGCCACGGAAATTGGCGATCAAACGGCGGCGGCCTGTGGCCACGTCATGCACGTACACCACCGGCTTGCGCGACTCGAACGATACGTAAGCCAGCTGGGTCCCGGTGGGCGCCCATGCGGGAGAAATGATCGGCTCAGGACTGGAAAGCGCTGACTGCGCGTTCTCGCCGTCCGCATCGGCCACCCAGAGGCTGTAGCGCGAGCCGGCTTTGGTCACATACGCAATGCGGGTTGAGAAGATACCGCGCTCGCCCGTGAGTTTTTCGTAGACGAAGTCGGCAATGCGGTGCGCCACCAGACGCAGGTCGGCCTGCGTGACCACGAAGCTCTGGCCGCCCAGGTCCTGCGCCTTGACCACGTCCCACAAGCGGAATCGGACGTCGAAACGGCCGTCGGCCAAGCGCGTGATGCTGCCGGAGGTGAGTGCGTCGGCCTTGCGCTGACGCCACAGGGACAGATCGGGACGGGACGATTCATCCAGCGCGACACCCGACGCGTCCACGCCCAAAAAGCGCCCGCTGCGCTCCAGGTCAGCCTGGACGATGGCGGATATTTTCTGCGGCGATTGCGGTTCGCCACGGAACGGTGCGATCGCAATGGGCAGTTGCGTCAGGCCTACGCCCGTGATTTCCACACGGAACTGCGCAAGCGCTGAAAGGGAGGAACTGGCAGCCAAGGCTGCAACGGCGTGGCGCCGCGAAAGCTGCGGCAGAGCCGTGCGGAAGGAAAGGGTATTGGGGATGCGGTCAATAGTCATTGGAACCATCGAATAACCGTCAAATGCCGGCAAACAGAGCCTCGCATGTTACACATAGCGTAGCGTGCCATGTGACAAACTGTGCCGGTCTGCAATAGCCGAAACGTAGAATCCGCCCCTCATGCAAGATTCGAATCATAGCGCGCCAAAGACCACTTTGCAGCAAGCTCCGCAGTCTCTTTCGCTCTGGGAGCGGTTGCGCAGACTCCATCCGTACTTCGGCCACCAGCGGCTGGCATGGACCATGGCGGTGTTGGCGACGATCGTCGCGGCCGCCACCGAGCCATTGATTCCCGCGCTTCTCAAACCATTGCTGGACCAGGGTTTTACAGAAGGATCGCTGGAGCTGTGGATGGTTCCCGTGGCCATCATCGGCGTCTTCCTGGTACGTGGGCTGGCCCAGTTCACGGGACAGTACGCCCTCACGCGCATCGCCAACGAGGGCATGCTGCGCCTGCGCACGGCGCTGTTCGAGCGGCTGCTGGCGGCGGACATGGGGCTTTTCCATCGCCAGTCGGCCAGCGCACTGTCCAACACCGTGGTGTATGAGGTGCAGACCGGGTTCACCTCGCTGGTCCAGGCGCTGCTGGGCCTATCGCGCGACGGTTTCACGCTGGTCGCCCTGCTGGGTTATCTCATCTACCTGAACTGGCAACTCACGCTGATCGTGGCCGTGCTGGTGCCGGGGGTGGCCTGGGTGATGAAGACGCTCTCGCGGCGCCTGTACAAGATCACTAAAAGCAGCCAGCAGGCCACCGACGACCTGGCCTATGTGGTCGAAGAGAACGTACTGGCCCACCGTGTGGTACGCCTGCACGGCGCCCAGGCCGAGCAGGCCGCGCGCTTTGACACGCTGAGCCAGCGCCTGCGCCGCCTGGCCATCAAATCCACGATCGCCTCGGCCGCCATGACGCCCACCACGCAGCTGCTGTCCGCGGGCGCGCTGTCCACCGTGATCTGCATCGCCCTGTGGCAAAGCCATGGCAACGGTGCCAAGGACGTGACCGTGGGCGGTTTCGCCTCGTTCATCGCGGCGATGCTGATGTTGATAGCGCCCATCCGCCGCATGGCCGACATCGCCAACCCCATCACGCGCGGCGTGGCGGCGCTGGAGCGGGGCCTGGCCCTGCTGCACGAGGCGCCGGCCGAGACAGGCGGCACGCACACCGCGCAGCGCGCCCAGGGGGCGATTGCCCTGCGCAACGTGACCGTGTCCTTCCGGCCCGACCAGGCGCCCGCACTGGACGCCGTGAGCCTGGACATCCGCCCGGGCGAAGTGGTGGCGTTCGTCGGCCCCTCCGGTGCCGGCAAGACCACGCTGGTGAACCTGCTGCCGCGCTTTCTCAGCCCCAGCAGCGGCCAAGTGCTGCTGGATGGCGTGGCGACCGACCAGTGGGCGTTGCCCAGCCTGCGCGCGCAATTCGCCATGGTGAGCCAGGACGTGGTGATGTTCAACGACAGCGTCGCCGCCAACGTGGCGCTGGGCGCTGCCGTGGACGAGCAACGTGTGCAGCACTGTCTGGACGCAGCGAACCTCGCCGAGTACGTGGCCAGCCTCCCGCAGGGTATGCACACCGTGGTGGGACACAACGCGACGCAGCTGTCGGGCGGACAGCGGCAGCGGCTGGCCATCGCGCGGGCGCTCTACCGCGACGCTCCGGTGCTCATCCTCGACGAGGCCACCTCGGCACTGGATACCGAGTCCGAACGCCTGGTACAGCAGGCCCTGCAGCGCCTCATGCAAGGGCGCACCACGCTGGTGATTGCCCACCGCCTCTCCACCATCGAACACGCGGACCGCGTGGTGGTCATGGAGCAAGGGCGCATCGTCGAGCAGGGCCCCCACGCGGAGCTGTTGGCCCGGGGCGGCCTGTACGCGCGCCTGCGCGCACATGGCGGCGCGTGACGACCACCAAAAACAATAGCTGCTTGCGCTAGCCCTGTAAGCGATTCGGCACTATTTTGGCCTGAAACCGCCAGCTGACAACCGCGAGAAGCTCCGTTATTCATAGCATACGCGCCCGAGGGCCTACCATTTCCCGCGGTCCGGCTGGCGGCGGCGTACGGCCTCCGCCACCAGTTGCACCATGTCCTGCCGGTCGGCGCGCATGGCGAAATCCACGGCCGACAGGCCCAGTTGGTTCTTCAGCGATGGGTCGGCCCCCTCGCTGATCAGCAGGCGCGCCGCATCCGCCGTGCCGTAGCGCACGGCCATCATCAGCGGCGTGGTGCCGTTGGGCGATGCAGCGTCGATGTAGGCGTGATGCTCCAGCAACAGCGCCACCATGGCCGCGGCATCGCCCGTGGTGCTCGCAGCGGCATAGTGCAGCGGCGCCCA
The DNA here is from genome assembly GCF_001023515.1 of Diaphorobacter sp. J5-51. Lineage (NCBI taxonomy): Bacteria > Pseudomonadati > Pseudomonadota > Betaproteobacteria > Burkholderiales > Comamonadaceae > Diaphorobacter > Diaphorobacter sp. J5-51. Next base: position 78,644 of record NZ_JSYI01000130.1, read on the forward strand.
GCCGGTCTTGTTGACGTCCGCCTCGCGCGCGATCAGGCCGCGCGCAGCGGGCAGATTGCCGCGCAAGGCGGCCATCATCAGCGCGCTTTCGTCCTTGGCATTGCGCTCCTCCACCTTCAGCCCCTTGGCGGCGATCAGCACCTCGGCCACCTGCCGCGCTTCCTCGCGCAGGGCCAGGATCAGCGCGGGCTGCCCCTTGGGATCGCGCGCGTTGGGGTCAAACCCGCGGCGCAGCAGCGAAGCCACCGTGGCGGCATCGTCGCGCGCGATGGCACGCAGGAAATCGTCGTACGCGCCGGCATGCGCCAGCCCCGCGGTGCCGGCGGCAACCGCGGCGAGCCACGCCAGGGCGCTGCGACGCTGCAACAGGCTCTTCATACTGCCTCCTTGCTCAAGAAAAGTTGCTCGAAGTTACGGCTGGTTGCCTCGGCCACCTGCTGGACGCTCAGCCCCTTCACCTGTGCCAGCTGCTGGGCGACGTAGGGCACGTAAGACGGGTTGTTGGTCTTGCCCCGGTAAGGCACCGGCGCCAGATACGGGCTGTCGGTCTCGATGAGCAGGCGGTCCATGGGCACAAAGGCGGCCACGTCGCGCAGGTCCTGCGCGTTCTTGAACGTGACGATGCCCGAGAACGAGATGTAGTAGCCCAGGTCCAGCGCCGCGCGGGCCACCTCGGCGGTTTCGGTGAAGCAGTGGAACACGCCGCCCGCACGGTTGCCCGCTCCGTCCTCGCCCTCTTCGCGCAGGATGGCCAGGGTGTCCTGCGAAGCGCTGCGCGTGTGGATCACCAGCGGCTTGGCCGCCGCGCGCGCGGCGCGGATATGCGTGCGAAAGCGCTCGCGCTGCCACTCCAGGTCGGCGATGCTGCGGCCGCCCTTGCGGTCGTCCATGCCGTAGTAGTCCAGCCCCGTCTCCCCGATGGCCACCACGCGCGGCAGCGCTGCGCGCTCCAGCAGGTCCCGCACGGAGGGCTCGGCCACGCCTTCGTTGTCCGGGTGCACGCCGACCGTGGCCCAGAAGTTGTCATAGCCGGTCGCCAGCGCGTGCACGGCGGAGAACTCCTCCATCGTGGTGCAGATGCACAGCGCGCGGTCCACCTGCGCCTCGGCCATGGCCTGGCGGATCTGCGGCAACTGGCTGATGAGTTCGGGAAAGTTCAGGTGGCAGTGGGAATCGACAAACATGGTGGTCTCGAAAAACAAAAATGCCGACCGGCGGGCGCGGTCGGCATCCTGCGGGGCCCGCGAAGGGTTGCCCTTAGATGGTCTGCGTAGCCCGTTCAGACGCCAGGGCCGTGCCCAGCACTTCCTCGATCTTGTGCTTGAGCTGGCGCGACTTCTCGTCCTTGGGAAACTGGATGCCCACGCCCTGCGTGCGGTTGCCCGCGGCGCGCGCGGGTGTCACCCAGGCCACGCGGCCGGCCACGGGGTAGCGCTGCGGGTCGTCGGGCAGCGTGAGCAGCACGTACACATCATCGCCGAGCTTGTATTCGCGCGCCGTGGGCACGAAGATGCCGCCCTCTTCAAAGAACGGGATATAGGCCGCGTACAGCGCGGCCTTTTCCTTAATGTTCAGCTGCATGACGCTGGGGCGCGGCGCTGTGGAGGGACTGCTCATAGGTCGTAGAAGGCTTTCAATGGCGCGAGTTTAGTGTGTGGCGCGCCTGCGCCACAAGCGACTCCAGCATCAGGCCGGCGTTGAAGGGGTGCTCGGCCGTGCGCGCCTCCTTGGCGAGGGCGCGCGACCAGCGCGTGAGCGGCCCCACGCCGGGCGGCGTGGGCAAGTCGGCGGGCGAGAAATAGCGCGGCTGTGCACCCACGCGTTGCGCCAGCAGATCGTGGCAGAGCTTTTGCAAGGCATCTACGGCCTGTGCGGGTTCCAGCCCGGCCAGCGCCGACACGTCGCCGCGCGCCACGGCCTTGGGCAGCAGCGCCCAGGTCTGCGGGCTGCGGCCCGCACGCGCCAGGGCCAGTGCGTCGTCAGGCCGGCCGCCGGCGGCGCGCAGCAGGGCCTCGGCCGCGTCCGCGGGCACGCCCTGCTCTACCAGCCATTGCTGGCTTTGGGCCGGATCGGGCCACTGCAGGGTGTGCCCCAGGCAGCGGCTGCGGATGGTGGGCAGCAGTTCGTGCGCGGCCTCGGTGGCCAGCACAAAGCGCACGTCGCCCGGAGGCTCCTCCAGCGTCTTGAGCAGCGCGTTGGCCGTCACATGGTTCATCTGCTCTGCCGGGTAGACCAGCACGGCCTTTCCGCGGCCGCGCCCGCTGGTGCGCTGGGCGAACTCCACCGCGTCGCGCATGGCCTCGACGCGGATCTCGCGGCTGGCCTTGCGCTTCTTGTCCTCGATCTCGGCCTGCGCCTTCTCGGGCAGCGGCCAGCCCAGGGCCAGCGCCTGCGTTTCGGGCATGAGCACGCACAGGTCGGCATGCGTATGCACATCGATGCCATGGCAGCTGGCGCACTGGCCGCAGGCGCCGTGCGCGGTGGGCGCATCGCACAGCCAGGCGCGCACCAGCTCCAGCGCCAGCGTGTACTGGCCCAGGCCGGACGGGCCCTGCAGCAGCCACGCGTGGCCGCGCTGGGCCAGCAGCGCCTGGCGCTGCGCGGCGATCCAGGGGGCGACCGCACTCATGGCGTCTGCGCCAGCCAGCCGCGTGCGGCCACCACGGCACGCAGCTGCGCGGCAACCTGCTCGCGCGGCTGCGACGAGTCGATGCGCGCAAAGCGCTGCGGCGCTCCCGCGGCGCGGTCGGCATAGCCACGCGCCACGCGGGTGAAGAACTCCACGGGCTGCGACTCGAAGCGGTCGGGCGCGCGCGCGGCGGACAGGCGCTGCGCGGCCACCTCAGGTGGTACGTCGAACCACAGCGTGAGGTCCGGATTTCGCATCAAATCGGGCTGCAGACCAACACCAGTCTGCGCAAGGCGCTCCATATACGATAGCACTTCCAGATCGAAGCCGCGCCCTGCGCCCTGGTAGGCAAAGGTGGCATCGGTGAACCGGTCGCACAACACCACCTCGCCGCGTGCCAGCGCCGGCTCGATCACGCAGCGCAGATGGTCGCGCCGCGCGGCGAACACCAGCAGCGCTTCGGTCAGCGCGTCCATGCTGTCGTGCAGCAGCATCTCGCGCAGCTTCTCGGCCAGCGGTGTGCCGCCGGGCTCGCGCGTCAGGGCCACGGTATGCCCCGCAGCGCGCAGCGCCTGGGCCAACGCGTCGATGTGCGAGGACTTGCCCGCGCCGTCGATGCCCTCGAAGGTGATGAATGCGCCGTTGGTCATTTCTGGCCGCGTTGGTAGCGGTTCACCGCACGGTTGTGGTCTTGGAGCGTGCTGCTGAAGTGGCTGGAACCGTCGCCGCGCGCCACGAAGTACAGCGCCTTGGTGGGCGCGGGCTGCACCGCGGCCAACAGCGCCGCCTTGCCGGGCATGGCAATCGGCGTGGGCGGCAGGCCCGCACGTGTGTAGGTGTTGTAGGGGGTGTCGGCGGTCAGGTCACGGCGGCGCAGGTTGCCGTCGAACTTCTCACCCAGGCCGTAGATCACCGTGGGGTCGGTCTGCAGCAGCATGCCCACGCGCAGGCGGTTGCTGAACACGCCGGCGATCTGCGCGCGGTCTTCGGCGCGGCCGGTTTCCTTCTCGACGATGCTCGCCAGGATCAGCGCCTGGTCGGCGGATTGGAGCGGCGTGTCCGGCGCGCGCTGCGCCCAGGCCGCGTCCAGACGCCGGTCCATGGCGTGCAGCGCGCGACGCAGCACGGCAATGTCGCTGCTGCCCTTGGCATAGGTGTAGGTGTCGGGAAAGAAGCGCCCCTCCGCGGGCACGCCCGCGCGGCCCAGGCGCTCCATGATGTCCGCGTCGCTCAGGCCCTGGCTGTCGGGCTTGAGCTGCTCGGCCCGCGCCAGCGCCTGGCGCACCTGGCGAAAGGTCCAGCCTTCCACCAGCGTGACGGCGCGCAATGCCTCCTCGCCGCGCACCAGCTTCTGTAGCAGCGCGTAGGGGCTGGTGCCCTGGGGAATCTCGTAGTTGCCGGCCTTGATCTCGCGGTCCTTGCCCGACAACCGGAACCACAGGAACAGCACGTCTGCATCCGTGGCCATGCCCGACCGCACCACCGCGCGGGCCACGCCGCGTGGCGTGGTGCCAGGCTCGATCTCCAGCTCCAGCGGCTGGCCGGCGGGCACGTCCGCGCGCACCGGCAACGGCGCCTGCAGCCACCAGGCGGCCACAGCGCCCACGGCGATCACGATGAGCAACACCAATGCGAGGAAACGACGCACAACCCTGCAGCCTGTATGAAAGAAGCCGGGCATCATAATTCAGCCATGACCGACTCCATGCCAGTGCCCCCGTCCCTGCCTGCGGACGGCGTAGTCCCCCTGTCCCACCTTGGCGTGATCCGCGTGGCCGGTGAAGACGCCGCCAAGTTCCTGCACGGCCAGCTGACGCAGGACTTCGCGCTGCTGGATCTGCACCACGCCCGCCTGGCGGCGTTCCTGACCGTCAAAGGCCGCATGCAGGCCAGCTTCATCGCCTTCAAGCGCAGCGAGGCCGAGGTACTGCTGGTCTGCGCCCGCGACCTGCTGGCGCCCGCGCTCAAGCGCCTGTCGATGTTCGTGATGCGCGCCAAGGCCAAGCTGACCGATGCCACCGGCGACTTTGCGCTGTACGGCCTGCTGGGCGACGCCGCCCGCGCCGTGCTACCCGCTGGCGAGCCCTGGGCCAAGGCCGATGTGGGGGATGCCAGCGTGGTGCAGCTCTACCCCGCCGAAGGGCAGCCGCGCGCGCTGTGGGTAGCGCCCGCTGGCAGCGCTGCGCCCGCTGGCGCAGCCCTGACTGAAGCGCTGTGGCTGTGGAGCGAGGTGCGCAGCGGTATCGCCACCCTGACCGCGCCCGTGGTCGAGGCCTTCGTGCCGCAGATGCTGAACTATGAGTCCGTGGGCGGCGTGAACTTCAAGAAGGGCTGCTACCCCGGCCAGGAGGTCGTGGCGCGCAGCCAGTTCCGCGGCACGCTCAAGCGGCGCACTTACCTGGCACATGCCCCTTCGGCCGTGGCCGTGGGTGCTGAAGTGTTTGCCGACGGTGACGCCGAACAGCCCGTGGGCACGGTGGTGCAGGTTGCGGCCGCACCCACCGGCGGCGTGGATGCGCTGGTGTCGCTGAAGATCGCAGCCACCGGCGGCGCACTGCGGGTGGGCGCCGCGGATGGCGTGGCGCTCACGCTGCTGCCGCTGCCCTATGCGCTGCTGGAAGACATTTAAGCAAAAACAGGCGCTAGCGCTTATTTGACAAGCGCTAGCAGCTATCAATAAAGAAGCAGTCAGCCCTGCAGACTGCGCCGCATGGTGATGTGGGCAATGCCCGCCTCCTCATACGGTTGGCCTACGGCCTCAAAACCTGCGCGGCGGTAGAACGCCTCGGCGCTGCACTGGGCATGCAGCCTGACCTGCGCGTCGCCGCGCGCGCGTGCCGCCTGCACCAATGCGTCCAGCACCATGCGGCCCCAACGCTGGCCGCGCAACACGCGATCCACCGCCATGCGGCCGATGCGCGCCTGGCCCGGCGCATCCTGCAGCAGTCGGCCCGTCGCCACGGGCAGACCCAGGCGGTTGTAGGCGACGGCGTGCACGGCGGTGGCGTCCAGCGCGTCCAGCTCGATCTCGGGCGCAATCCCCTGCTCCTGCACGAACACCGCCGTGCGCAGCGCCGTGGCGTCGCGCCCCAGCGTGGCCCAGTCGCCCACGCGCAGCTCCACCATCTCGCCGCCGGCCTCGAAGTGCTCGATCATCGCGCGCAGCGCGGGCGGCACCGCGCGCTTGGTCTGCGTGGCGGGGTCGGCAAACACATAGACCAGTTCCACGGTCACCAGCAGCCGATCGCCAGCGAACATGCTGGCCTCGAACACCAGCGACGTGGTGCCCACGCGCGCGCAGCGCATGCCCACGTCCAGCAGGTCGTCGAGCCGGGCGGAGGCGTGGTACTCGACGCTGGCTTTCTTGAGGTACACCTCGCCGCCCAGCGCCTGCATGCCGGTTTCGTACGGCAACGCCAGCGCGCGCCAGTATTCGGTCATGGCGCAATCAGCGTAGGTGAGGTAGTGGGCATTGAAGACGATCTTCTGGATGTCCACCTCTGACCAGCGCACGCGCAGGCGGTGAAAACAGCGGAAGTCAGAGCGTTGCATGGCGTGTTTCCGTCGAAGGGATCAGTCGAGTTGAAAGGCGCTGCGCAGCGCGGCGGCAGCATCGGCATGGGCCTGGCGCGCCTCGGGAAGGGCGCGACCCATCTTGATGAATTCGTGCGTCACGCCGCGGTAGATCTCGAGCTGCACCGGCACGCCCGCGGCACGCAGCTTGTCCGCGTACTCCACGCCCTCGTCCACCAGCGGGTCGTACTCGGCCAGACCGATCCAGGCCGGCGCCACGCCCTCGGCGTCGGGCGCGAGCAAGGGGGCGAAGCGCCAGTCCTCGCGCTCGGCGCGGCTGGGGATGTACTGGTCGAAAAACCAGCCAATGGCCGCGCGTTCGAGCACCAGGCCGTGCGCGAACTCGGTGTGCGAGGGCGTGTCCTGGTGCGCCGTGGTGCCGGGGTAGATGAGCAACTGCAGCGCCAGGGGCAGCCCGGCATCGCGCGCCTGAAGAGCGCACACCGCGGCCAACGTGCCGCCTGCGCTGTCGCCGCCCACCGCCAGGCGCGACGGGTCGGCGCCCAGCGTGGTGGCGTGCTGCGCCAGCCAGGCCAGCGCGTCCCACGCATCGTCGCTGGCCGTGGGGAACGGATGCTCGGGCGCGAGCCGGTATTCCAGCGACACCACCATGCAGCCGGCCAGCCGCGCCAACTCGCGGCACAGCACGTCGTGGGTGGCAATGCTGCCGATGGTGAAGCCGCCACCGTGCAGGTACAGCAGCAACGGCAGCGCCTGCGCGTCAGAGGCCGTGGGTGCATACAGGCGCGCGGGCAGCGGGGTGCCGTCGCGTGCGGGGACGCGCAGGTCTTCCACGCGCGGCAAGGCCGCCTTGGGCAGCTCCAGCACCCCGGCACCCAGTTCATAGGCAGCGCGGGCCTGTGCAGGGCTCAGGGTGTGCAGTGGGGGGCGCCCGGCGCGCGCCATGCCGTCGATGACGTTGCGCATCTGCGGCGTGAGCCGCGCGTGGTGGGGGGAAGGCACATGGGAAGCGGAACCGGGCGTCGTCAACGGAAAAGTCCTTGGGTTATTGGAAGTGCACCTGCACCGGCTGCGCGCCGGGCAGGCCCAGATAGGTTGCCGTGACGCTCAGGCCGGCGCGCGGGGGCAGCAGCGGAGAAAACGACCCCAGGCTCACCAGGTCGCCGGGCTGCAGCGTGATCTCCTCCTGCTGCAGCGCCTGGGCCAGCCAGACCACGGCGTTGAGCGGATGCCCGAGGATATCGCTGCCCTTGCCGCTGGCGAGCAGCGCGCCGGAATGGTCCGTGAGCTGCACGGTCATGCGCTCCAGCGCGTCCAGCAGCGCATAGCGCTCGCCGCGCGTCGCTGGCACGGCGATAGGCTGCCCGGCGATACCCAGGCGCGCGCCCACGTTGATCGCGCCTACGCCGGCGCCGTTGAGCTGGGGCGGCGCCTGCACCACCAGGTCGGGTAGCTCGATGAAGGGGATCACCTGGTCGATGTGCTGCAGCACCTCCTCGGGCGTACGCGCGTGGTTGACGGCGGCGTCCTTCACGCGTACCAGCAGGTCGGCCTCGTACAGCGGGCGCGCCCCAAACGCGGCGGGCACGGTGCTGCCGCCGGGGCGCACCATGCCCTCGTACAGCTTGCCCCACACCGGCTTGTCGGTGTTGAAGCGCTTTTGCACCGCGGGGTTGGTGAGGCCGGCTTTGTAGCCCACCACCTTGCCCAGGCGGGCGCCCAGCAGCGCATTGAACTTGGCGCGGGTGCAGGCGCCGTCGGCGTCAGACAGCGCCGGGAAGTTGGGCGCGGGGGTCTTGGCGGCGTAGTGCGAGGCCATCGCTCCCACCGCAGCGTCGCTGAGGCACTCGGCCTGGGCGCCCAGGCCGGTCGCCAAGGTGACCCCCGCGCACAGGGCGATGAGGGTTTGCTTCATGGTCATGCGTGTCTCCTGGTTGTAGTGTGTCGGGCGATCCTACTGGCACTCCCTCTCTTTCGCACACCATGGCTTTCATCTACTACGTCACCCAGATCCAGTTCGAATTCGGCGCCGTGCGCCTGCTCGCAGCAGAATGCGAGCGCATCGGCATCACCCGCCCCCTGGTGGTCACCGACCCCGGCGTGAAGGCCGCCGGCGTGCTGCAGCAGGCGCTGGACGCCCTGCCCGGCCTGAACGTCGCCGTGTTCGACCAGACGCCCTCCAACCCCACCGAAGCGGCCGTGCGCGCGGCCGTGGAACTCTACAAGGCCCAGGGCTGCGACGGCCTGATCGCCGTGGGCGGTGGCAGCGCCATCGACTGCGCCAAGGGCATCGCCATCGCCGCCACGCACGACGGCCCGCTCACGCACTACGCCACCATCGAGGGGGGTTCGCCGCGCATCACCGAGCGCGCCGCGCCGCTGATCGCCGTGCCCACCACCAGCGGCACCGGCAGCGAGGTGGCGCGCGGCGCCATCATCATCGTGGATGACCACCGCAAGCTGGGCTTTCACTCCTGGCACCTGGTGCCCAAGGCCGCCATCTGCGACCCCGGCCTCACGCTGGGCCTGCCGCCCCTGCTGACGGCCGCGACGGGCATGGACGCCGTCGCGCACTGCATGGAAACCTTCATGTCCGCCGCGTTCAACCCGCCGGCGGACGGTATTGCGCTCGATGGCCTGGAGCGCGGCTGGCACCATATCGAGGCCGCCACGCGCGACGGCCAGGACCGCGACGCGCGCCTGGCCATGATGAGCGCCAGCATGCAGGGCGCCATGGCCTTCCAGAAGGGCCTGGGCTGCGTGCATTCCCTGAGCCACAGCCTGGGCGGGCTGAACCCGCGCCTGCACCACGGCACGCTGAACGCCGTGTTCCTGCCCGCCGTGGTGCGTTTCAACGCGCAAGCCGAATCGGTGCGCAAGGAGCGCCGCCTGGAGCGCATGGCCCATGCCATGGGCCTGGCCTCCGCCAGCGACATCCCCGATGCCATCCGCGACATGAGCGCACGCCTGGGCCTGCCCACGGGGCTGGCCGCCATGGGCGTGACCGACGCCGTGTTCGACGACGTGATCAAGGGCGCCCTGGCCGACCACTGCCACAAGACCAATCCCCGCCTGGCCACGCCGGACGACTACCGGGAGATGCTGGTCCAGTCGCTCTGACCCGCGGCAGCGTTCGCCGAGCAGGCGCCCGGCGGCCTCGCTACACTGGTGCGCTTAACATTTATTAACACGCATTCCGCCGGTTCGGCGGGGCCGCGTACCGCATGCGCACACACCCGCTTTCCAAATGGCTGACGCAAGGCACCTACCCGCGCCTGTACGTTCCCATTGTGCTGATCATGGTGGCGGTCACGCTGGTGCGCTACCACGCGCTGGTGGGCGCCGAGCGTGAGCAGGCGCAGCTGCGCATGCGCGCAGAGCTGCAGGCAGCCGCGTACGCCGTGCTGCAGGCGCTGGACGAGCCTGCCGGCAATGCCGCAGCGCAGGAGCGCCTGCGCCAGGCCGCGCAGGTCGCGGACGCACCGATCCAGTCCATCCGCTGGGAACTGCCCTCCCGCCCGGCCGTCGACCTGCGCAACGCCATGCCGCCCACCAAGGCGCCGCCGTGGTTCGTGCAGCTGCTGGACCTGCCCACGCCGCGCCACACGGTGGCGCACCGGCTGGCGGACGGCCGCACGGGGCAGCTGGCGCTGGCGCTGTGGCCCCAGCACTACGTGGACCGCGCCTGGAGCGCCATGGCCACGCAGCTGCGCATCACGGCGCTGAACATCTTCACCATCCTGCTCCTGCTGACCCTGATCCTGCGCGCGAACGACCGCATGCTGGACCGCATGCGGCACGCGGCGGAGCGCTTCAAGCAAGGCCACCTGGACGCGCGCATACGCCGCACGGGCACGCTGGAGGCGCGCGAAATCGCCGACACCTTCAACGACATGGCGGGCAAGGTCCAGTCCTTGGTGCTGTCCCTGCAGGAAACCCAGCGGCAGCAGAACGAGCAGCTGCACTTTCGCCGCCAGCTGGTGAACGCCCTGCCTCTGCCTTTGTTCGTGCTGGGCGCGGATGGCGCGCACCTGGAGACCAACAAGGCCTGGCGCGAACTGCTCAATGCCTCCCGCCCTTCCACCGTCGCGGGCACGCTGGACCAGCTCTGGGCCGATGGCGTGGACTCCTCCATCGTCCTGGCCCAGCGGCTGTCCGACCGGCCCTCGGGATGGCAGACCACCGCACGCCCCTTGCAGGGCGTGCCGCACGAGATGGCCTGCTACCACGCCACCTTCACCGCGCCCGACGGCGTACCCGCCGGCACCATCGGCGTGCTGGTGGACATGACGGAGCACACCCAGGCACTGCAGGCAGAGCGCGCCGGCAGCGCGTGTGCGGAGGCCGCGCTGGACGCCGTGGCCGATGGCGTCATCACCATGGACGCGCAGGGCCTCGTGCGCACGATCAACGGCGCGGCCCAGCGGGTCATCGGGCTCGCGCAGGGGCAGACGGTCGGCCGCCACGTTGATGAGGTCTTTCTCCTGGAGCCACCGCACTCCGTGCTCGCCGCCTCGGGAACGCAGGGGCATGCTGCGCACGGCGCGGGCGCCGCGGCCACCGCGATCCTCGCCTGCCATTCGGGTGCGCCGCGCACGGTGGACTACTCCGTGGCGGCCGTGCACGCGCCCGACGGCACCGCCGCGGGCCACGTACTGGTCTTTCGCCCCCGGTGACGTTGCCGCGGCACGCCGCGGCGGACACGCTCACAGCGGCTGGACGCGGGCGGGATCGGGCCGCCGCAGCCACTGCGCCCACTCGTCCGCCAGCTGCTGCGCCGCCGCCGCCGCGGTGCTCCAGGCACGGGCGCGCGCGGCCGTATCGGTGCCGTAGCGGGTGAAATCGGTGCGGTCCGGCAGCTTGCCGCCGGGCAGGCTGCGCACCCAGTCGGGATGGGGCGACAGCAGCACCATGCGGTCCAGCGCCGGCGTGGCGCGGTGGCGCCAGGGCAACCCCTTGTCCATCCAGCCGGGTACCACGCGGTGCTGGAAGTGCGGGTAGAGCACGATCCCCGGTGCACTTTCTAAGCCGTTTTGGCCTGCAACACCCGCGGGTAAAGCGGTATCAGCTATATTTTTAATAGCGATTGGCGCCTGATAACGCAGGTGCAGGTGGTAGTCGGTGATGCCCCCATCCCAGTAGGCGCCGCGCGGTGCGCCGGCGATGTCGTGCACGGCGCGCAGCACGAAGGGAATGGAGCAACTGGCCTGCAGCGCGGGCATGAAGTTCTGCGCGGTCAAGGCCACCTGGTGGGTGCGGAAGTCGCGCACGTCAAACGGCAGTGCGCCCGGCGCAGCGGTGGAGAACACCACGCGGTCCAGCCACAGCGCCAGCGCGCGGCGGTGCAGCGCATTGCTGGCGAAAGCGCCCAGGTAGCCCAGCGGCGTGCCCCAGCGGTGCTCGCGCGCCAGCAGGTGGCGCCCGCGCGCGGCGACGATGTGCAACCGGTAGCGCGCATGGCCCAGCACCGTGTCCACACGGCCGCCAAAAAAGGCCTGCAGGTTCTGCCCGAACTGCGCGCTCACCGCGTCCGCCGTCGGGCGGCGCGCGCCGGGGGGCAGCTCGTACTCCTGGTGGATGTAGTCGTGCTCCAGGCGCACGAAGGCGGCCAGGCTGTGGTCCAGGCAAGCCGTGGCCATGCGCCACGCGCCGATCGACGCACCTATCAGGTCCACCGGCTGCGCCGACTGCGGCAGCCATTCACCAAAAACAAACCGGTCCAGCGGGCCGAGGATGAGTCCCTTCGGGCCGCCCGCGGCCGCGGGAATCACGGCCACGTCGCTCGGCGCCAGGCCATGGCGCCCGATGTGCTGCAGCGCCTGCGGACCGGCATGGATGCACAGCGCCTTCATCACGCCCCCGCCCCACGCATGCGCCGGCTCACACGTAATCGCCCGCGTCGGGGCGGACCTTCCAGTCAATCGGGTCCTGCTGCAGCACCATGTCGATGTCCAACCCCAGCGCGATGCCGACTTCGCCGGGGAAAGACCCCGCCAGCTCGCGCGCATCCAGCCCCGCCTCGCGCGCGCGGGCGCGCCACGCGGCCAGGTGCAGCACGCCCGCCAGCGGCTCGTACACATCGTTGTCGAACGGCGCATGGTGGTGGCGCAGCGCGTCCACCACGGTCTCGGGCAACTGCCAGCGCCAGGCCAGCCCCGCGCTCACATGGGCGTAGCAGTAGCCGCACAGGTGCTGCTCGAGCCGGGCGCGGCGCAGGTCCAGCGGGCCCACCAGGCTGTTGAGGGTCTGCATGCGGCCCGCGTCGGCCAGGTGCATGGCCAGCTCGCCCACCCCGTGCAGCAGGCCGGCCGTGTAGGCAGCGATCTGGTTGTGGTGCACCAGCCCGGCGAGCGCGCGTGCCACTTTGGCCGTGTGCAGGCTGTAGCGCCAGAAGTGCTGCAGGTTCATCCCCGGCACCGAGCGCGACGTGGTCCCCAGCGGCGCGGACGCCACCAGCGCGCGCAGTTGGGACACCCCCAGAAGCGCCAGCGCCTCCGGAATACCGCCGATCTGGCGCTGCGCGGCGAATGGAGGCGTGTTCGCCTCTTCCAGCAGGCGTGCGGCCAGTGCAGGGTCGGTGCCGAAGAGCTGGTTCAGGCGCCGCAGGTTGGGCTCGACCGCGCTCAGCTCGTTCATCAGCAGCGCCACCGCGCGTGGCAGGCTGGGCAGCGTGATGGGCTGCTCCAGCAGTGCGTTCAACTCCATGGATCGGATCGCCCAGACAGGAAAGTCGGGCCATTATCCATGCAACTCTTACGGTTGTTTACGGGCAGCGCTTCAGCGCTTGCCCTGCTGCAGCTTGGCGAAGGCCGAGGCCATGGCCGAGGGCTGTGCCGGCTCGGCCGCGCGGCGCGGCGGGGCGTAGCCACGGCCCGCGCCTTCGAAGCGGTTGTCGCGCGGGCCGTCGCGGCGCGCGGGTGCGGCGTCCAGCTTCATGCTCAGGCTGATGCGCTTGCGCGCCGCATCCACCTCCAGCACCTTCACTTTGACGATGTCGCCGGTCTTGACCACCTCGCGCGCATCCTGAACGAACTTGTGGCTGAGCTGGCTCACGTGCACCAGCCCGTCCTGGTGCACGCCCAGGTCCACGAAGGCGCCGAACTGGGCCACGTTGCTCACCGTGCCCTCCAGCACCATGCCCTCGCGCAGGTCGGCAATGTCTTCCACGCCCTCGTTGAAGCGCGCCACCTTGAAGTCGGGGCGCGGGTCGCGGCCGGGCTTTTCCAGCTCGCCCAGGATGTCGCGCACGGTGATCACGCCGAACTTCTCGTTGGCGAACAGCTCGGGCTTGAGCGTCTTGAGCATCTCGGCGCGGCCCATGAGCTCGGCCACCGGCTTGCCGGTCTTTTCCATGATCTGCTCGACCACGGGGTAGGTCTCGGGGTGCACGCCGGTCATGTCCAGCGGGTTGTCGCCATCGCGGATGCGCAAGAAGCCCGCCGCCTGCTCAAAGGTCTTGGCGCCCAGGCCGCTGACTTCCATGAGCTGCTTGCGGTTCCTGAAGGCGCCGTGCTGCTCGCGCCAGCGCACCACGGCCTTGGCCACGCTGCCCGACAGGCCCGACACGCGCGCCAGCAGCGGCGCGCTGGCGGTGTTCAGGTCGACGCCCACGGAGTTCACGCAGTCCTCGACCACGGCGTCCAGCGTGCGCGCCAGCTCGCTCTGGTTCACGTCGTGCTGGTACTGGCCCACGCCGATGCTCTTGGGCTCGATCTTCACCAGCTCGGCCAGCGGGTCCTGCAGGCGGCGCGCAATGCTGGCGGCGCCGCGCAGGCTCACGTCCACGTCGGGCATTTCCTGGCTGGCGTACTCGCTGGCGGAATACACCGAGGCGCCGGCCTCGCTCACCACTATCTTTTCAATAGCTGGCAGCGCTTGCCCCGCCTGGTCTACCGCCTGTTTTTGCATTAATTTAATCAACTCGGCCGCCAGCTTATCGGTTTCGCGGCTGGCGGTGCCGTTGCCAATGGCGATGAGCTGCACGCCGTGCTTCATGCACAGGCGGCCCAGCGTGGCCAGGCTGCCGTCCCAGTCGCGGCGCGGCTCGTGCGGGTAGACGGTGGCGGTCTCCACCAGCTTGCCGGTGCGGTCCACCACGGCCACCTTCACGCCAGTGCGGATGCCGGGGTCCAGCCCCATCACGGCGCGCGGGCCGGCGGGCGCGGCCAGCAGCAGGTCGCGCAGGTTGTCGGCAAACACCTTGATGGCCACCTTCTCGGCCTCCTCGCGCAGGCGCGAGAACAGGTCGCGCTCGGTGGAGAGGCTGAGCTTCACGCGCCAGGTCCAGGCCACGCACTTGCGCAGCAGGTCGTCGCTCTTGCGGCCCTGGTGGCTCCAGCCCAGGTGCAGGGCGATCTTGCCCTCGGCAATGCTGGGCTGGCCCGGCTCGGGCTTGAACGTGGAATTCGCCTGCGGCTCAGGCAGCACCAGCTTGGCCTCCAGAATCTCCAGCGCGCGGCCGCGGAACACCGCCAGCGCGCGGTGCGAGGGCACGCGGCCAATGGGCTCCTCGTAGTCGAAGTAGTCGCGGAACTTGGCGACCTCGGGGTCGTTCTCGTTCTTGCCCTCCACCTTCTTGCTGCGCAAGAGCCCCTCGGCCCACAGCCATTCGCGCAGCGACTGCACCAGCACGGCGTCCTCGGCCCAGCGCTCGGACAGGATGTCGCGCACGCCGTCGAGCACGGCGAAGGTGGTCGAGAAGTCGGGCCCCGGCTTGCCGTCATCGAGCGTGGTGGCGGGCTGGCAGAAGGCCTGGGCCTCGGCGTGCGGGTCCAGCGTGGGGTCGGCCAGCAGCTTGTCGGCCAGCGGCTCGATGCCGAACTCCTTGGCAATCTGGCCCTTGGTGCGGCGCTTTTGCTTGAAGGGCAGGTAGATGTCTTCCAACTCCTGCTTCGTTGGAGCAGCAGCAATGGCAGCGCGCAATGCGTCGGTCAGCTTGCCCTGCTCGTCGATGCTTTTCAGCACGGCCACGCGGCGGTCTTCCAGTTCGCGCAGGTAGGCCAGGCGCGCTTCGAGCTCGCGCAGTTGCACATCGTCCAGGCCGCCGGTCACCTCCTTGCGGTAGCGTGCGATGAAGGGCACGGTGGCCCCGCCATCGAGCAGCTCCACCGCTGCGCGGACCTGGGATTCGGTGACTTTGATTTCTGCGGCCAACTGCCGAACGATCTGCTGCATGTGCCTTCTGAGACGGGTCAAAACACGAAGCGCGCGAGTTTGCCACAGGGCCATGGGCCAAAATGGCCGCGTCCAACTCGTTGCCCCCGCATGAAAAGCGCCCTGTTCGTCGATTTCGACAATGTTTTCTCCGGCCTGCGCCGGCTGGATCCCATAGCAGCCGACCATTTCGCCTCCCAACCACAGTCATGGATGCACTGGATTGCCCAATCGCTAGAGCCTCCACCACACGCACCAGCAGGCGCGCGGCGCCTGCTGGTGCGCCGCTGCTACTTGAACCCGCAGGTGTACCAACGTTTTCGCCCCGCGTTCAACCGCGCCGGCTTTGAGATCATCGACTGCCCCGCAATGACCAGCGGCGGCAAGACCAGCACCGACATCCACATGGTGCTGGATATCGTGGATCTGCTGCAGCACCAGGTGCACTACGACGAGTTCATCGTGCTGTCAGCGGACGCCGACTTCACGCCCGTGCTGCGCAAGCTGCGCCGCTGGGACAGGCGCACGACTGTGCTGGCAATCGGATTTCCCTCGGCGGCATACCAGGCCAGTGCTGACCTGCTGATCGATCAAGATGCCTTTTTGCGCGAAGCGCTGCGCCGCGAGGAGACCGAAACACCCGCCGCCGTATCAGCGCCACCCATGTCACCCGCTCCATCGCAGGCCAGCCTCATCCAGGCTGCGGCCCGTTTCATCAGCCAGTCCGTGGCCCATTCGGACAGGCCTGTCGCCCTGCCATGGCTGGCCAGCAAGGCGCCAATCCAAGTGGTCGGGCTGGATGCTGTCACCTGGGCTGGGCTGGGCAGTTTTCGTAAGCTGGTGGATTCACTGCGCCTGGCCCCACTCGTTGTGGACTGGGAATCAGGCGTGGTACTCGACCCCGCACGCCACACCCCTTCTGTACCCACGGGCGCCCTACCCGTCCCGGACCAAAACACCCTGGCCGCCATCGCCCAACTGGTGCGCGCCGAAGTGGTCAAGGCGAAGGCGCCCGTGCCCTGCGGGCGGCTGGCCCAGGCGATCATCGACCAGTATGGAGTGGCTGCATCCGACTGGTGCGGCAAGGGATCGTTTCGCAAGCTGCTGGAGGCGCTCTCGCTGGCACCATTGCGTGTCGACTGGACCAATGGCGGCGGCCACGTTCTGCACCCGCAACAACAGAACAATGGGCTGGTGGAGTGGGGCCGCGATGGCGATCTATTGCCACTGCTGAGGCAGGTCAACGCCGCCACCGGCATGCCGCTTCTGCCACCGCCCGCCTTCCAGGCCCTGCTGGCCCAGATTGCCGCCGACGCCACCCACCACCCCTTTTCCCTCACCGAAACCGGCAAGCGTGTGCGCGACCGCTGCCGAGATGCTGGACTGCCCATCAACCGCAGCACAGTGAGCTTCGTGCTCAAGGGCATCTTGCTCGGAGGCCACATGTTCGGAGAACACACTAATGATGCGCATGCGCTGGGCACACGGTTCGTGAACAGCATTCTCGATCTGTGCCAGACCGAGCAGCTGACCCTGGACGACGCACAGAAAGAGCAATTGCGTGACTGGGCCACGCGTGGCGCATCACCGCAGTGACTCCCGCCCCGCCCTTCCCCCTCCGCACCGAATGCCCGCCCGGCGCCTGCGTGTGCGAGCGCGACACGCTGATGCGCACGCCCGGCGGTGATGTGCGCATCCTGCGCCTCACGCGCGAGGAGGAAAAGCGCCTCGTGCAGCGCCTGGAGAGCCTCACCAGCCTGGCCGACCTGCGCCACATGGAGCAGCGCCTGTTCGAGCAGCTCGGCGTGCGCCTGACCATCGGCACCAGCCCCAACGAGGTGCGCAGCCTGCGTGGCATCACCGTGCTGGTCCAGGACCAGCCGGGCCTGTGCCGCAAGACGCGCCAGGCCATCCCCGCGGCCATCAAGAAAAGCATGGAGCGGCACCCCGAGATCGTCTACGCCCTGCTCAACGCGGGCGGCCTGTTCGAGGGCCTGTGATCCATGCAGGACGATCTGTTTGGCGGTGCGCCGCCATCGCCCTCAGCATCGCCCTCAGCACCGCCACGACCACCGGAAGACACCCCCGCCCGCCCACGGGAAAAGGCGCCCACCCGCCGCACCGGCGTGCATCCCGCAGCCTGGGACGATGACCTGCACGCACTCGCCAACCGGCTGCCGTCCACGCTGCGGCTGGGCACCTCCTCCTGGAGCTACCCTGGCTGGCAGGGCCTGGTGTGGGAGGGGGTGCATTCCGAACAGCTGCTGGCCCGCAAAGGCCTGCCCGTGCTGGCCCAGCATCCGCTGATGCGCACCGTGAGCATCGACCGGAGCTTCTACCGCCCGCTCACGGCCAGCGACTATGCGCGCTACGCGGCCCAGGTGCCGGCGGACTTCCGCTTTGTGGTCAAGGCGCCCAGCCTGGTCACCGACGCGCTGGTGCGCAGTGAGGACGGCCGTGGACGCGAGCCCAACCCGGCCTTCCTGGACGCGCAGTTGGCCGCCCAGGAGTTCGTGGCGCCCGCACTGGAGGGGCTGGGCCAGCGCACCGGCGCGCTGGTGTTCCAGCTAAGCCCGCTGCCCTGGAACCTGCTGGACCGCCTGCCCGAGGTGTTGGAGCGACTGCGCACGCTCTTGCAGGCCCAACCGGCGCTATGCCCCGCGGCGCCCGACGCCGTGCTGGCCGTCGAGGTGCGCGACCCCGAATGGCTGGCGCCCGCGCACCTGCCCCACTTCGCCGACGTACTGCGCAGCAGCGGTGCCACCTACTGCCTGGGCCTGCACGCGCGCCTGCCACCCCTGGCCGAGCAACTACCGCTGCTGCGCCTGCTCTGGCCCGGCCCACTGGTCTGCCGGTGGAACCTGAACCCCGTGCACGGCCCGCAGGGGTATGAAGCCGCTGAAAAGGGCTACGCGCCCTACGACCGCATTCACGACCCCGATCCCGACAACCTGGCGCTGCTGGCGCGCACGGTGGCGGGCATCTGCGGACGGGGCCAAAACGCCTTCGTGACCATCAGCAACCACGCGGAAGGCTGTGCGCCGCTGACAGTGCAGCGGCTGGCGGAACCGGTGGTTCTTTATGATCAAAAACAGCTCTAGCGCTTGACTGGCAAGCGCTGGCAGCTATCTTTTTTGACGATCTGACGATCACGGACTGCCGCGCCCGCACGACGTTCTTCTTGTGCCAAAAGGAGGCCAAGAACACCGCCCACATGGGGCGCACAAGCGCCACGGCTCAGGCCCTCTTACCGCTGCCTCACCCGCAGCGAGCTGCACACCCCCGCAACCACCGCGCACGCCCCCGCCACCAGCAGTGCCAGCGACTCCGCGCTTCCATCGTGCCCCGGCCGCAGGGCGAAGATGGCCGCGAGCGACACGGCGCC
This sequence comes from Diaphorobacter sp. J5-51, assembly GCF_001023515.1. NCBI lineage: Bacteria > Pseudomonadati > Pseudomonadota > Betaproteobacteria > Burkholderiales > Comamonadaceae > Diaphorobacter > Diaphorobacter sp. J5-51. Next base: position 97,345 of record NZ_JSYI01000130.1, read on the forward strand.
CAGTGTCTGGCCCGTCAGGCGCGCGGTGCCCAGCATGCCGCTGGCCGCGCCGCTGCGGTGCAGCGGGGCCGAGGTGACGATGGTGTGGTTGTTGGGCGACTGGAACAGCGCAAAGCCGGCACCGCACAGCGCCATGCGCCAGGCCACGTTCCAGTCCGCGGGCTGCGCGGGCATCAGGCCCAGCGAGACCAGGCCGGCAGCAAACACCGCCATGCCAATGCCGCCGAGCAGGCCGTCCGGGTAGCGGCCAATCAACCGGCCCGCCAGCGGCGCCACCACGGCGGTGGCCAGGGGCCAGGCCGTGATGAGCAGCCCGGCCTCCAGGTGGGTGCGGCCCTGCGCCTCCAACAGCAGGAAGGGCAGCGACAGAAAGCCCAGCATCTGCGCGCAGAACGCCCCCACGGACGAGCCCATCGACAGGGCGAACACCGGAATGCGCAGCAGGTCCACCGGAAACAGCGGCGCCGCCAGGCCGCGCTGGCGCCACAGGAACACCGCCCCCACGGCCACGCCCGCGGCCAGCAGGATCGCACCCGTGGCCGCGCTGCCGCCCTGCGCCGCGCTGCGCACGCCCAGTTGCTCCCCGCCCAGAAACAGCAGCGTGAACATGGCGCCGTTGAGTAGCACGTCGATGGCGGAAAAGCGCGGCGCATGGTTGGCGGATGGAGGATTGGCCGGCAGCGCGCGCCGCCCCAGCCACCAGACTCCGACGCCCAAGGGCAGGTTCATGGCAAACAGCCAGGGCCACGACGCCACCGACAGGATGGCCGCCGCCACCGACGGCCCCGCCATGGACGCGGTGGCCACCACCAGCGAATTGATGGCCATGCCGTGGCCCAGCTGCGCGCGCGGGTAGATCAGGCGCACCAGCGCCGCGTTCACGGCCATCACGCCCGCGGCGCCCAGGCCCTGCAACGCCCGCGCGGCAATCAAGGCGGGCATGCTGGCCGCCAGCATGGCGCCCACCGACGCCAGCGCGAACAGCGCCATGCCCACCAAGTACACGCGCCGATAGCCCACGCGCTCGCCCAGCGCGGCCAGCGGCAGCAGCACGACCAGCGTGGCGAGCTGGTAGGCGTTGACCACCCACACGCTCTGCGCCGCGCCCGACTGCAACTGGCGTGCGATGTCGGGCAGCGCCAGGTTGACGATGCTGCTGTCGAGCACCGCCAGCGTGAGCCCGAGAACGATGACCAGCATCGCCTGGCGGCGTGCGGGCTGCGGCAGGCCGTCGGCCAGGGGCGGCGCACCCACGGGTAAGCCGCTCATGGCCGGCGCTCCGGGGCGATGTCTTTCGCGGCGCCGTGCGCGATGCGCTGCGCGCCCGCCGGCCCCAGCGTGATCCAGGTCAGCGCCACCCCCGTCAGCGCCCCCGTGGCCATGCCCACCACCATGGGCAGGGGCGCGTCGCTGGCAAACAGGCCCACCGCCGCCATGGCGAGGGTGCCGATCAGCATCTGCAGCGTGCCCATGAGGGCGGACGCCGTCCCCGCAATGGTGCCGTGCTCCTCCAGCGCCAGCACGGAGGTGGTGGGGATCACCAGCCCCATCAGCGCACTGGCGACGAAGTACAGCACCAGCAGCACGGCCAGCCGGTCGCCGCCCAGCAGGTAATGCGCCAGCAGGGCCAGCATGACCGCGCCCGCGCCGCTGGCGGCCGCCTTCACCACCGGCGCCATGCCGTAGCGCCGCCCCAGCCGCGCCGTGAGCTGCGCGCTGGCGAAGAAGGCCGCCGCGTTGACCGAAAACGCCACGCTGTACTGCACGGGCGACAACCCGTAGTGGTTGATCAGCACGAAAGGCGAGCCCGCCAGGTAAACGAAGAAACCCGCCATGGAGCAGCCGCCGATGCCCACCAGCCCCAGGTAGTGCCAGTCGCGCAGCAGCGTCGTGTAGGCCGCGGCCGCGCTGCCCACGGAGCTGCGCACCCGCTGGCCGGCGGGCCGTGTCTCGTGCAGCGCCCGCTGGACCAACACCAGCCCGGCCAGCGCCGCCACCGCGACCACCCAGAACACGCCGCGCCAGCCGGCCAGCGCGATCACGCCGCTGCCCACCAATGGCGCCAACAAGGGCGACACGCTGAACACCAGCATCAGCAGCGACATGAGCCGGGCCGCCTCGGTGCCCGTGTGCAGGTCGCGCACCACCGCGCGCGGAATCACCATGCCCGCCGCCGCGCCCAGCCCCTGCACAAAGCGCAGCAGCACGAGCGTGTGCACGTCGGTCGCCAGCGCGCAGCCCACGCTGGCCAGCGTGAACAGGCCCAGCCCGAAGAACAGCGGCGGCCTGCGCCCGACCATGTCGGACACCGGGCCGTAGACCAACTGGCCCACGCCCAGTGCGAGGAAGAAGGCCGTCAGGCTCCACTGCACCGCCCCCACGTCGGCCCGCAGCGCCGCGCCGATGGCCGGCAGCGCCGGCAGGTACATGTCGATGGCAAATGGGCCGATGGCGGAGAGCAGGCCCAGGATCAGGGCCATGCGGAAGAACGGGGAAAAGGGCATTCGGGCGATTGTCGCCACACTGGCCGGATCGTGCTGACGCGCTGCGCGAAGGCCCACATCGCCTCCCATGCAGCGCCGCGGCCGGCACCCGCGTGCGTTCGATGGCCGCAAAAGCCGCCCTTCCTGCCCGCTGTTCACGGGTTGCCTGGCCTTGCCGCCGCCCGACAATCGCGTGCGCGGTTCGGCCGCACTGTTCCTGCCGTCCTGTACTGCCTCGCCCGGAGACACCGCATGCCCCTGCCCCCAATCGCCCCCGCCCTGCGCGGCTGGGCCGCCACCCTGGCCCTGTGCGCTGGCGCCCTGCTCCTGGCCGCGCCCGCCCTCGCCGCCACGGACCGTGAGGACGAGGCCGACGACGCCCCGCCCGTTCCGGTCGCGCCCGCCCAGCCGGTGCTGGTGCCGTCGCCCGACGGCGCGCTGGTGATCGACACGCAGGCGCGGCTGGCCTGGCCGCGCTGCGCGCAGGGCATGCAATGGACAGGCGCCACCTGCACCGGCGTGGCCCTGCGCTACACCTACGGCGAGGCCCAGGCGCTGGTGCGCCAGCGCTGGAAGGACGAGGGCGTGCGCTGGCGCCTGCCGCGCGTGCCCGAGCTGCGCCGCCTGGTCAACCGCAACGCGCAGCCGCCCTCGGTCGACCCCCAACTCTTTCCCAATGCGCCGCTGGAATGGCACTGGACCGGCACCGCCAGCGTCAACACCCTCAGCGTGAACCCCTACGCCTACGGCAATGTGGCGCGCGGCGGCGCGGGCGAGAGCAGCCTGTCGGTGCAGCAGGGCTGGGCCGTGGACATGACCAGCGGCGAGGCCCGCGGCGACGTGGGCCGCAGCACGCGCCTGCCCATACGGCTGGTGCGCCCGGCGCCCTGAGCGGATGCTCTGCGCACCCTGCACCTGGGCGGACGCGCAAACGCTACATTTTTAATAGCTTCTAGCGCCTATCCAGCAAGCGCCAGAGGCCATTTCAATTCAAAAGCCAGTCACTACTCGCGCAACGCCGCCCGCAGTTGCGCCCCCAGCTCGGGTTTGTCCGCGAACGGGTCGGTGGGGTTGCGTGCCTGCACCACGTCCTCCATGCGCGTGCGCACGGCCCCCAGCGCCTGCGGGTGGCTGTAGATGTAGAACTGCTCCGCCGCCACGGCGTCGAAGACCTTCTGCGCCACCTCGGCGGCCGTCACCTTGCCGCTGGTGACGGCCTTGCCGATCATGGCCTGGCCGATGAGCTGGCTCTTGGTGGGCCGCTCGTCCGCCAGCACCTGCGGGCGGTTGCGCTCGCTCTGGCTGATGCCCGTGGGCACGAAATACGGACACAGCACGCTGGCGCCCACCTGGTCGGTGACCAGCGCCAGGTCCTGGTACAGCGTCTCGCTCAGTGCCACCACGGCGTGCTTGCTGACGTTGTAGATGCCCATGTTGGGCGGGGCCAGCAGGCCGGCCATGCTGGCGGTGTTGACGATGTGCCCGCGCCAGGCAGGGTCGTCCTTGGCGGCCTGCAGCATCAGCGGGGTGAACAGGCGCACGCCGTGCACCACGCCCATGAGGTTCACGCCCAGCACCCATTCCCAGTCGCGGGCCGAGTTCTCCCACACCAGCCCGCCCGATCCCACGCCCGCGTTGTTGAACACCAGGTGCGGCGCGCCGAAGTGCTGCACCACGTCCTGTGCCAGCTGCTCCATCTGCGCGGCGCTGGACACGTCCACCCGGCGCGCCAGCACGGGGGCGCCAGCGGCGGCCAGCTCCACGGCGGCGCGCTCCAGCGCGTCCTGCTGCACGTCCACCAGGACCAGGTTCATGCCCAGGCGCGCGCCGATGCGGGCGCACTCCAGGCCAAAGCCCGAGCCCGCCCCCGTGAGCACGGCGGTCTTGCCGGCGAAGTTGTCGATCATGCTGTGTGTCTCCTGCGGTCTATGAATGGAAATCTCATGCGGCGCGGCGCAGCACATAGCCCACGCGTGGGAAGTGCACATGCACGTCGCCCGCGCGCGGATCGGTGCGCGCCAGCGTGTAGCGCGTGCGCGTGGCAGCGATCAGCGTGCCTTCGGTGGGCTCGGGCCCAAAGCTCTCGGCGGTGATCGTCACGCGGCTGCCCAGGGGGATGCCATGCTCGTCCTGGAAGGCCTCGGCGGGCAGCGGCTGGGGTAGCGCGCCTGCGGCAACGGTGACGGCGTCCTGGGCGCTGAACTTCTCCGCGCGGCCCTGGCCCTGCGCGGCCATGCGATCCATCCACTCCAGCACCGCCGGCGTGGCCGAGAGAATGTCGGCCATCACCGGCACGCATTCGCGCGTGAACCACAGCGGGTGGTACGCGGCAAAGTCGGCCACGCAGGGCTCGGCGCCGAAGAGAAAGTCGTGCTCTTCCACCATGTTGGCGATGCGCCGCAGGTACGAGCGGTAGGCCGCCGTGGCGTCCGCCGGGTGGGTGCGGGCCGTGCCCATGGCGCGGCGGTCGTTGCGAAAAGCCTCGGCCGCACCATCGGGCAGGCCGGCGAACAGCGCCTGTGCCCCGCGCGGCTGCAGGCAGTAGGCCATGGCAGCCCCGAACAGCACCATGTCCGCCCACTGGGCGAACACGCGCGAGACGCCTTTGAGGTGCGGCGGGTACAGCACGGGCTCGGGCTGCAGATGCTCCAGCACATCGCAGATCAGCGCCGTGTCGCAATAGATGTCAGCCCCGATCTGCAGGAAGGGCGTGCGCCGGTAGCCGCCGGTGAGTGCCACCACGTCGGGTTTGGGCATGACGCTGGGCACGATCACCGACTTCCACGCCAGTTGCTTGAAGCCGAGCACGCAGCGCACCTTGTGTGCGAACGGCGAGGCGGGATAGTGGTGCAGGATGAGTTCGGTCATGCGCTCTCCGGTGCGGTGCGAAAGACGGCCCCTGCCTTGCGCCCTTTCAGGCCTGTGGCGGCGGGCTCCACAGCATCTCGACATGCGGGATGTCGTCTTCCAGATAGGGATCGGACACCGTAGCAAAGCCCAGGCTGCCATACAAGCGCTGCAGGTGCGCCTGCGCGCTGATGCGCACCGGGCGCCCCGGCCATACCCGCTGGCACTGCGCCAGCCCTTCAGCCACCAGCGCGCGGCCCAGGCCGCTTCCGCGCGCCTCGGGCGCGCAGACCACGCGGCCGATCGAGGGCTCGGCGTAGTTCACGCCGGGGTCCACCACGCGCAGCGTGGCCAGCAGCGGCCCCTGCGGCTGCGCGCGGCCCAGCAGGTGCCAGGCGTGCTTGTCCGCACCGTCCGGGTCCTGGTAGGGGCCCTGCTCCAGGATGAACACCCGGCAGCGCAGGGCCAGCGCATCGTGCAGCGCGTGCACGCCCAGGTCATCAAAGCGCGCCCAGCTCCACTGCACCGTCAAACCAGCTTCACCAGTTGCTTGCCGAAGTTCTTGCCCTTGAGCAGCCCCAGGAACGCCTCGGGCGCCGCGGCCAGGCCCTGGGCGATGGTCTCGCGCGGGCGCAGCTTGCCGCTGGCCACCAGGCCGCCCAGCTCCTTGAGCGCCTCGGGCCAGACCTCCATGTGCTCGCTGACGATGAAGCCCTCGACCCTCATGCGGTTGATGAGAATGAGCGCCGGGTTCTGCAGCGGCAGAGGCTGGCCGTCGTAGCCGGCGATCATGCCGCACATGGCCACGCGGGCGAACGCGTTGGCGCGCAGCAGAACGGCGTCCAGGATGTAGCCGCCCACGTTCTCGAAGTAGCCGTCGATGCCGTCCGGGCAGGCTTCCTTGAGCGCGCGGGCCATGCTCTTCAAATCGCCGTTCGCACGGTGGTCGATGCAGGCGTCAAAGCCCAGCTCTTCAGTCACGTAGCGGCATTTGTCCGGGCCGCCGGCAATGCCCACCACGCGGCAGCCGCGCGCCTTGGCCAGCGCGCCGAAGGCACTGCCCACGGCGCCGCTGGCGGCGCTCACGACCACGGTCTCGCCCGCCTTCGGGGCGATGATCTTCACCAGGCCGTACCAGGCGGTCACGCCGGGCATGCCCACGGCCCCCAGGTAGGCCGACAGCGGCACGTGGGTGGTATCCACCTTGCGCAGCATGCCGGGCGCGTTGCCGTCGGCCACGCTGTACTCCTGCCAGCCGCCCATGCCGACCACCTTGTCGCCCACGGCATAGGCCGGGTGGCGGCTCTCGACGACCTCGCCCACCGTCCCGCCGATCATCACCTCGCCCAGCGGCTGGCTGGCGGCGTAGCTCTTGCTGTCGTTCATGCGCCCGCGCATGTAGGGGTCCAGGCTCAGGTAATGGTGGCGCACCAGCACCTGGCCGTCCTGCAGTGCAGGCGTATCGGTGGTGACCAGGCGGAAGTTGTCCACCGTGGCTTCACCCTGGGGGGCGGTTGTCGAGGAGGATCTGTTGGTTGCGTGGCATGCGAAATCTCCAGGTTAAATTTTGCTATTGTTTCAATAGCTTCTGGCGCTTTATACATAAGCGCTAGAGCCACTTTTCATTTAAAACTCAGTCGGTGGACACGCCGCCGGGCACGGCCTTGGGCACGTATTTGAAAGTGCCCGTGGCATGGCTGCAAACGCGCCCTTCGGCGTCGTACACCGCCCCTTCGACGAAGGCCAGCGAGCGCGTGCGGTGCAGCAGCCGCCCCTTGGCCACCAGCGGGCCGCGCGCCGGGTGCATGAAGCTGGTCTTCATCTCGATGGTGACCACGCCCATGTTCGGCGTATCGCTGCGCGCGGCCGTGGCCAGGGTCACGTCCAGCAGCGTCATGGTGGCGCCGCCATGGGTGACGGCGTAGGAATTCATGTGCTCGGGCCGCGCCTCAAAGTGCAGTTCGGACGTTCCGCCCTGCATGTGATGCAGGGTGAAGCCCAGCTCTTTGACGAAGGGAATGTCGGCACCAAAATCCAGCACGGGAAGCTCCTTGCTCAAGGTAAAAAAGACCGCAAGGATAGTGCCCCTGGCGCGGTGGTTCGCCCTTGCCGTCAGCCGCCGATGACCGCGCTCACGCCCCCGTCCACGGCCAGCCACTGGCCGGTGATGTGCTTGCCCGCCTCGCTGGCGTACAGCAGCGTGATGCCCTTGAGGTCTTCGTCGTCGCCCAGGCGGCGCAGCGGCGCGTGCGCGGCCATCTTTTCCTCGCCCAGCGTCTCGATGAGCACGGTGGCCATCTTGGTCTTGAAGAAACCCGGGCAGATCGCGTTCACGCCGATGCCGTGCACGCCCCACTCGCAGGCCAGCGCGCGCGTGAAGTTGATCACCGCACCCTTGGAGGTGTTGTAGGCAATGGTCTTCATCTCGATCGGGTTGCCCGCCAGCCCTGCGATGGATGCCACGTTGATGATGCGGCCGCTCTTGCGCGGGATCATGCTGTGTTTGCCGATCGCCTGCGACAGCAGGAAGTAGCCGCGCACGTTCAGGTTCATGACCTTGTCCCATGCGGCCACGGGGTGGTCCTCGGCCGGCGCGCCCCAGCTCGCGCCGGCGTTGTTGATCAGGATGTCCACGTCGCCCATGCGCTGCAGCGTCTCGCTGGCCAGGCGGTGGATGTCTTCCTCGCGCGCGCAGTCGGCGGCGACCCAGCGCGCGTCGATGCCGGCGGCCTGCAACTCGGCGGCGGCCTGCTCCAGGTCTTCGGCCTTGCGCGAGCTGAGCATGATGCGCGCGCCCGCCTCGCCCAGCGCGTGCGCCATCTGCAGCCCCAGGCCGCGCGAGCCGCCGGTGACGAGGGCGGTCTTGCCCGAGAGGTCGAAGAGTTGTTGCGCGGTACGGGCCATGAAGGTGTCTCCCCAAGAGTCTGTGGTACGCCGTGCCATCGCCCACAGTGGGCAACGCAGGCGCGGCGGCAGGATTTTGAGCGGCTATTGTGGCGAGCGGCCCGCGCCGCACATGTCACATGCGTGATTCATCGGCAGGGTTTTTGTGTCCAAAGGACAATCCGGCCGCGGCGCCCGCGGGGAAAGCGGGGGCCGCTCATTTTTCAGGAGTTCCCATGTCCACCGATACCGCCCTGCTGCGCCGGGCCGTGCACCTGGCCCATGACAACCGGGCCCGCGGGGGCCGGCCCTTCGGCGCGGTGATCGCGCGCGGCGGCGAGGTGATCGCCACCGGCGTGAACGACATCGTGCACAGCCACGACCCCAGTACCCACGCCGAGATGCAGGCCCTGCGCGCCGCAACACGCCAGCGGGCGAACCCCAGCCTGGCGGGCTGCACGGTCTACGCCAGCGGCCACCCCTGCCCCATGTGCCTGGCGGCGCTGGTCATGGCCGGCGCGGACAGGGTGTTCTACGCCTTCGACAACCGCGACGCCGCGCCCTACGGCCTGTCCAGCGAAGGCGCCTACCAGCGCCTGCGGCTGCCGCTGGACCCGCCGCCCCTGCCGCTGCAACGCCTGGCCACGGGCATCGGCGTGGAGCAGCTCTACGGCGACGCGCCCTGGCCCACGGACGGCCCCTGACACCCCCGACCACAGCGCCGCTGAAGCCGGTGCCGGCCCCTGCGTATTGGAATGCCTGGCGACGGTGGCGCTGGCCACGCTGAACCGGGGGCACTTCCTCACGGCCATGGGATCGCCGGGCCGGCATGGGGGTTCTCGGCGCCTGCATGCCCCACCCTGCGGCCCATGGCGCTGATGGGCGCGGGGCATGGTTGTGGCCCCCGCAGCGCTACGGCGCCTGGGCGCGCGCGCCACGGCCACGGCCACCGGCGCGCCGGCATGCGTCGCCGGGCTGCGCGCGGCGCCGTGCAGGCGCGCCCATTGCACCTGGCCACGCGGTTTATCGCGCCGTGCGGCTGGCAGCATCGGCGGCCGGGCTGGCTCGACAACGGTAGGTGCGTGATGCGGGAATGTGCGTTCCGGTATATGACCTTTCTGGCGCGGCACGCGCACCACGTACGCCGGCCGTGCCACATCGCGGTCACAATATGCACCTTTTGAGGGACTGCAGCCACCCGCTGCCAGTGCGAAACCACAGCCCATGCACCCACTTGGTGCAACGCGGGCACAGGGAGGAACCATGAACCAGAAACCCCATGGGCGCCTGCGCGCCTGGCAAGCCGCCTGCCTGCTGGCGGGCGCCCTGAGCGGCGGCGCCGCCTCGGCCGACATCCCGATCGGGCAGACCACGGCCGTCAGCGGCCCAGTGGCGGCCAGCGTGGGCGAGACCCTCGCGGGCGTGCACCTGTATCTGGACCACGTCAATGCCAAGGGTGGCGTGCATGGCGAGCGCATCAAGCTGATCACGCTGGACGACAAGTTCGAGCCCAAGCTCGCCGGCGAGAACGCGCGCCGCCTGATCGAAGACGACAACGTGGCCGCGCTGTTCATGAGCCGCGCCACGCCGCACACCGAAGCCATCCTGCCGCACCTGGCCAAGCACGGCGTGGCGCTGGTGGCGCCCTCCACGGGTGCGATGACCTTCCACAAGCCCGCCAACCCGCTGGTGTTCAACGTGCGCTCCAGCTACCAGGCCGAGACCGAGAAGGCCGTGGAGCACCTGCACACCATCATGGTCCAGCGCATCGCCGTGGTGCACGTGGACGATAGCTTTGGCGAGGACTGCCTGGCCGGTGCCCAGAAGGGCTTTGCCAACGTGGGCAGCAAGCCCGTGGCCGTGATCAAGGCCGACCGCGCCAAGCCGGACTACGCCACCATCGTGCCGCAGCTCATCCAGGCGCAGGCCCAGGCGGTCATCTGGATCGGCTCCAGCGTGGCGGTGAGCGACGGCGTGAAAGCGCTGCGCAAGGCCGGCTCGTCCATGCAGGTGGTCACGGTGTCGAACAACGCATCCCGCGGCTTCGTCGCCCAGCTGGGCGACTCGGTGCGCGGCGTGATCGTCACGCAGGTGTTCCCCAACGTGCGCTCCATGGGCTACGCCATCAACCGCGAGGCCGCCGCTCTGGCCAAGGCCAAGGGCAACCTGACGCTGTCGCCCTCGGTGATGGAAGGCTTCACCTCCGCCAAGGTGCTGGTGGAAGGCCTGCGCCGCGCCGGCCCCAAGCCCACGCGCGAGAAGATCGTCACCGCGCTGGGCAGCATGAGCCACTACGACCTGGGCGGGCTGGAGCTGGGCTACGGCCCCGGCGACCGCACGGGCCTGAGCTACGTGGAGCTGTCCATCATCGACGCGGACGGGCTGTTCCGCCGCTGACGCCATCGCTGCCGCGCCGCGGGGCCACCGGGCCACCGGGCCACCGGGCTACCGGGTCACCGCCCCTCGCGCGCCGCGGCAGCCCCCATCGCCAATCGCGATGCGCCGCCGGCCGCAGCCGGCGCACACGGCCCACGGCAGCCGTTACAACCAAGGGTCGCATTCACCCGGCCCCACGCCCGTCGCCCCCATGTCCTCTCAAGATTCCTCACCGGCCCGCTGGTACTTCGGCTGGAACATCGTGGCCGCGGCCACCGTGCTCACCGCCCTCACCGTGGGCCTGCGCCTGGGGCTGGGCCCGCTGTTCCTGCCCATGGCCGAGGACCTGGGCTTTTCGCGCAGCCTGCTGTCGTCCATCGTCGCCGTGGGCATGCTGTGCTACGGCGCGGCCATGCCGCTGGCGGGCTGGCTGGTGGCGCGCCGGGGCACACGCTTCGTGCTGTTGGCGGGCACGGTCCTGCTGGTGGCGTCGACACTCTGGGCAGTGAACACGCGCACGCCGCTGGGGCTGCTGCTGAGCTTCGGCATCCTCATGTCCGTGGGCGCGGGATTCACCAGCCCGGTGGCGCTCACGCCGGTCATCAGCCGCTGGTTCAACCGCCGCCGGGGCATGGCGCTGTTCTTCTTGTCCACGGGGTCCATGGCCGGCATCGCCATCATGACGCCCGCACTGGGCATGGCGCTGCAGCATCTGAGTTGGCAGGCCACGCTGCTGGGCTTTGCCGCGCTGTTCACCGCCGTCACCGTGCCCACGGCGTTGTGGGTGATCCGCGACGAGGCGCCTGCCGATGGCGATGCCCCGCCGCCCGGCAGCCCCATTCGTGCGGCGAACCCGGTGGCTCCCGCAGGGCAGCACTACACGGTGCTGCAGGCCATGCGCACCGGCACCTTCCTCAAGATCACGCTGGGCCTGTTCGCCTGCGGCTTCAGCATGAACCTGCTGGGCACGCACGGCATGCCCATGCTGATGGACCATGGCTTTGACGCCACCACCAGCGCGTTCGGCATCGGCCTGATCGGGCTGGTGGCCATTCCCAGCACCATGGTGCTGGGGCGCCTGGCCGACCGGCTGCCGCGGCGCAAGCTGCTGGCCGCCATCTATTGCGTGCGTGGCGTGGGGTTCTTCGCGCTGCTGCTGGCGGGCAATACCCTGGAGCTGTACGGCACCTCGGTGATCGGCGGCATTGCCTGGGCGGGCAGCATCGCGCTGTCGTCCGCCATCCTGGCCGACATGTTCGGCGTGCGGCTGGTGGGCGTGCTCTACGGCTGGGCCTACCTGGGGCATCAGGTGGGGGCGATGATCAGCGCCTGGCTGGGCGGCTGGGGCTATGAGCATTTCGGCACGCACTGGATCGCCTTCGGCCTGTCGGGCGCACTGCTGATGGTGGCCGCGGGGGTGGCGCTGCTGCTGCCGGGGCGGCGCCCCCCGGCGCTGCCCACGCCCCAGGCGGCGGGCTGAGCGTTCACCGCCGGCCGCGCGCCCCCCCGGGCAGCCGGAGCCACCTTGGGCGACAATGGCGGCCCTCGCGCACACCCCCCGCAGGCCCTCGGCTTGCAGCGCGCTCGATTCAACTTTCCCGCACCGCCATGACCTCTTCAACGACCGCACGCCGTGCGGCGCTGCGCCGCTTTGCCGCAGCCGCCGCCGCTGTCGCCAGCTTCTCTCCCCTCCTGTCCACCCAGGCCGCCGAGCCGCAGGTGCTGCGCGTATCCGCCATCCCCGACGAAGCGCCTACCGAACTGCAACGCAAGTTCAAGCCGCTGGGCGAGTACCTGTCGCAGGCCACCGGCATGAAGGTGGTGTTCACCCCGGTAACCGACTACGCCGCCGTGGTCGAATCCCTGGCCACGCGCAAGCTGGAACTGGCCTGGCTGGGCGGCTTCACCTACGTGCAGGCGCGCATCCGCACGGGTGGTACGGCCATTCCGCTGGTGCAGCGGGAGGAGGACGCACGCTTTACCTCGCGCTTCATCACCGCCGACCCCACCATCCAGGGCCTGGCCGACCTCAAGGGCAAGACCTTTGCCTTTGGCGCTCCCTCGTCCACCTCGGGCAGCCTGATGCCGCGCTACTTCCTGCAGCAAGCCGGCGTCCAGCCCGAGCGGGATTTCAAGACCGTGGCCTATTCCGGTGCCCATGACGCCACCGTCGCCTTCGTAGCCGCCGGCAAGGCACAGGCCGGCGTGCTCAACGCCTCCGTCTGGGACAAGCTGGTCGAGACCAAGAAGGTGGACCCGTCCAAGGTACGGGTGTTCGCCACCACCCCACCCTACTTCGACTACAACTGGACCGTGCGCGGCGATCTCGATCCCGCCGTGGTGCAGAAGATCAAGGCCGCCTTCCTGGCGCTCGACCCGGCCAAGCCCGAGCACAAGGCCATCCTGGAACTGCAGCGCGCCTCGCGCTTCATCGCCACCGAGCCGCGCAACTACGACGGCATCGAAGACGCCGCCAAGACGGCCGGCCTGCTGAAGTAAGCGCGCCGGCGCGCGCGGGCCTGGCCCAGGTAGCCCGCGCGTGCACCATTGGCGTTATTGATCAAATCAGCCCCTAGCGCTTGCTGGATAAGCGCTAGCAGCTATTGAAAAAAGAGCAATCATGAGCTTCGAGCTGGACGGCGTGGATCTATGCCACCCCGGCGGCCATGTGGCGCTGCGCGGCATTACCCTGGCCGCGCGCCAGGGCGAGAGCCTGGCGCTGATCGGCCCCTCGGGGGCGGGTAAGACCACCCTGCTGAACCTGCTGGGCACAGCCCTGCCCGCCAGCGCCGGCCGCGTGCACGTGCTGGGCTCCGCCCTGGGCGCGTCGTCGCCCGACACGCCCCATGCTTCGTGGCCTCCGCCGCGTGCGCTGCGCGCGCGCATCGGCACCGTGCACCAGGCCCCGCCCCTGCCACCGCGCCAGCGCGTGGTGACCGCCGTGCTGGCCGGGCGCCTGGGCCAATGGCCCGCATGGAAGGCGCTGGCCTCGCTGCTGTACCCGGCCGACCTGCCCGGTGCGCACGCCGCGCTGCAGCGCGTGCAGTTGCAGGACAAGCTGTTCGCGCGCTGCGACCAGCTCTCGGGCGGGCAGCTGCAGCGCGTGGGCATTGCCCGCGTGCTGTACCAGCAGCCAGCGCTGCTGCTGGCCGACGAGCCCGTCTCTGCCCTCGACCCCACGCTGGCGCTGGCCACCGTGCAGCTGCTGGTGCAGGACGCGGCCGCACGTGGCGCCACGCTGGTCGCCAGCCTGCACGCGGTGGACCTGGCGCTGGCCTGCTTTGCGCGCGTGGTGGGCCTGCGCGAGGGGCGCATCGCCTTCGACCTGCCGGCCGGCGCGGTCACGCCCGATCTGCTGCAGGCGCTGTACGCCCCGCCCGGCGACGGCGCGCTCGCGCCGGATGAAACGCCCACGCCGCCCCCGATCACCAGCAGCTACGCCTCATGCCGTTGACGCACCCCGCCCCGCACCTGCGCGACCCGGCCGCACGCGGGCGGCTGGGCGGCGCGCTGCTGGCCGTGGTGCTGCTGTGGCCGCTGTTGCAGGCGTCGGGCTTTGACCTGGCCGCTCTGCTGGCGCCCGAGAACCTGCGCGTGCTGGGCGGGTTCCTGCGCCAGTTCCTGCCGCCTGAAATGGGGGCCGACTTCCTGGCCCTGCTGGCGCGCGCCACCCTGGAAACGCTGGCGATTGCCACTGCGGGGCTGGCATTGGCCTTCGTGCTGGCGGTGCCGTTGGCCTACTGGGCCAGCAACGCTGCACGCGAACGCCCCCGGCTGAACCCGGCAGCGCGCGGCGTGCTCACGGTGCTGCGCGGCATTCCCGAGCTGGTGTGGGCGCTGGTGTTCGTGCGCGTGTTCGGCCTGGGGCCGACGGCCGGCGTGCTGGCACTGGGGCTGGCCTACGGCGGCATGCTGGGCAAGGTGTATGCCGAGATCCTCGAATCCGTGCCCGCCGCACCCGCCCAGGCGCTGGTGCGCAGTGGCGCGCGCCGGCCCATCGCTCTGCTCTACGGCCTGCTGCCGCAGGCGGCACGCGAACTCACCTCCTACACCGTGTACCGCTGGGAATGCGCGGTGCGCGCCTCGGTGGTAATGGGCTTCGTGGGCGCGGGCGGGCTGGGCCAGCTCATGGACCAAGCCATGAAGATGCTCAACGGCGGCGAGGCGTGCACCATCCTTGTGACCTTCATGCTGCTGGTGCTGGCGGCCGATGCGCTGTCGGGCGGGCTGCGCCGCGCGCTGGATGCGCCCCCCGCGGCACGCGCCGCGCCGCTGGGCTGGCGCAGCGGCGCGTTGACCGTGACGGTACTGGCCGCCCTGGCCGCCAGCCTGTGGCTGCTGGACATGGACTTGCCCGCGCTCTTCACCGCCGAGGCGGCGCGCAGCATGGCGGAGTTTGCCGGCGGCTTCTTCCCACCCGAGCTGGGCGGCACCTGGCTGCGGCAGGTGGCGCGCGGCGTGTGGGAGACGCTGGCCATCTCCATCGTGGGCACGCTGCTGGCCGCCCTGCTGGCGCTGCTGCTGGCCCTGCCGCGCCGGCGCGCGGGCTGGAACCTGCTGCTGAACCTGCTGCGCTCGGTGCCCGAACTGGTATGGGCCACGCTCACCGCCCTGGCCGTGGGCCTGGGGCCGTTTGCCGGCGCACTGGCCCTGGCCCTGCACACCACCGGCGTGCTGGGCCGGCTGTATGCCGAGGCGCTGCAGAACACCCCGGCCACGGCCGCGCGTGCGCTGCGCCAGGCCGGCAGCGGCGGCGCCATGGCGTTCCTGTATGGCACGCTGCCCGGGGCGGCGCCGCAACTGGTGGCGTACACGCTATACCGCTGGGAGATGAACATCCGCATGGCCGCCATCCTCGGCTTCGTCGGCGCGGGCGGGCTGGGGCAGCTGCTATACGTGGAGCTGTCGCTGTTCCACCATGCACAGGCGGGCACGGTGATCCTGGCGATGCTGGTGCTATCGGTCGCGGTGGACTGGGCCAGCGCGGCGCTGCGCCGCTGGATGGGCAGGGCCTAGGGCCTGTTCACACTATTTTTGCCAGATGCGTTGCGATCAAAAAGGGCCAGGCGCAAGGCGCCAAACGAAGCTGGGGTGCTACCCCAGCGAGGCTTGGCAACGCCGCGAATGGCCCTTTTTGATCGCAACCCGGAGGGAACGGAGTGAAAACCGCGCCATTCGTCGTTGCCCTCCTAGCCAAGGCCCCGGCCTTGGCGTCGTCACGCGCCTAGATTGGCGCGGTTTTCACGCCATTCGCACTGGCAAAAATAGTGTGAACAGGCCCTAGTACCGCAACCGGGGAGTGGAGTAACAAAAGGCGATCGATGGCTTCGCCCCAAGGGCCAGGCGCGAACCGCAGCAGCGTCCGTGGCCATTGCGAGGATGGGCAACGCCGCCTCGCGGGCGAAGGCGCACTTTCATGTCCCGACACTTTCGGGTCGCAGCACTAGAACACCCCCAGCGCGAGCCCGGTGGCCAGCGCCTCGCCCAGCGCACGGCAGCGCTCCAGGTCCGCCGCGCCGATCTGCTTGGGGGCCAATATCGCCTCGGGCGTCTGGGCGTGGGTGCAGACGATCAGCGGCTCGGCCACGGCCTCCAGCCGCCAGCCCGTGGCGATGCGGGCGATCTGGCGTGCGGCGTTCTGGCCCTCGCTGCCGGCGCAGACCAAGCTGGCGTAGGGCCGGCCATTGACGCGGTCCAGCACCGGGTAGTAGCAGCGATCGAAGAAGTCCTTGAGCTGGCCGCTGATGGCCGCCAGGTTTTCCGGCGTGGCGAACAAGTAGCCCTGCGCGGCCAGCACATCGTCCGGCCCCGCCTGCGCCGCGTGGAGCAGGCGCACCGACACGGCGGGCTCGGCCGCGGCGCCGGCGCGCGCGGCCTCGGCCATCTGGCGCGTGCCGCCGGTCAGCGAGTGGTAGACGATCAGCAGGGTCTGGGGCGCATCCATGCGGCAAGCATAGACCGTTGCCCATGCGGGCGACCACCACCCTGCGGAGAGCGCGTGGCGTCAGAACGCGTCTTCATCCAGTGCCGCGCAGGTCAGGTCCCGCTGGCGCACCACCTGCAGCCAGGCACCGATGCGCGGCAATTCATAGTGGTAAAAATAGCGTGCAGCGCCCATCCTTCCAGCGCTAGCAGCTATTGAAAGAGTAGCATCCCGTGCGAGCACGCTGCACGCCACGTCCAGCCACACCCAGGCCAGCACGGTGTGGCCGAAGGCCTGCATGTAGGGCACGGCGTTGGCCAACGCCTCGGTAGGGTTGCCGGTGGCCCAGGCGGCCTGCGTGGCTTCGCCCACGTCCTGCAGGGCCTGGGCCAGCTGGTCCGCCCAGGCGGCGAGTTCCGGATGCTTGCGCGCCTGGGCAATGGTGGCGCCAATGGTGCGCCCCAGCAGCTGCAGGCCTGCGCCGCCCTGCATCACCACCTTGCGGCCCAGCAGGTCGGCGGCCTGGATGCCGTGCGTGCCCTCGTGGATCATGTTCAGGCGGTTGTCGCGCCAGTACTGCTCCACGGGGAAGTCGCGCGTGTAGCCATAGCCACCGTGGATCTGGATCGCCAGGCTGTTGGCCTCCAGGCAGAACTCGCTGGGCCAGCTCTTGGCGATGGGGGTCAACACCTCCAGCAGCAGCCTCGCGTCCTGCGCCGCCTGCGGCTCGCCCGTGCGGCCCTCGTCCACCAGCCGCGCGCAGTACAGGTTGAGCGCCAGCGCGCCCTCGCAGTAGCTCTTTTGCGCAAGCAGCATGCGCTTGATGTCCGCATGGCGGATCAGCGGCACCGGCGGCTGGCTGGCGTCCTTGCCGGCACTGCCCGCGGCGCTGGTGCTGCCCTGTACCGGGCGGCCCTGCAGCCGCGTTCTGGCGTAGTCCAGGCTGGCGTAGTAGCCTGCCAGGCCCAGCGTGGTTGCCGCCATGCCGATGGCGATGCGTGCCTCGTTCATCATGTGGAACATGCACTTCAGGCCCTCGCCCGGCCGGCCCACGAGGTAGCCGATGGCGCCGGCGCCGCCGCGCACGGGGTACCTGCCCTCGCCAAAATTCAGCAACGTGTTGGTGGTGCCGCGCCAGCCCAGCTTGTGGTTCAGTCCGGCCAGCGCCACGTCGTTGCGCTCGCCCGTCAGATGGCCATCGGTATCCACCAGCTTCTTGGGCACGATGAAGAGCGAAATGCCCTTCACTCCCGGCACCAGCTTGCCGTCCGGCCCGGGGATCTTGGCGAGCACCAGGTGCACGATGTTCTCGGTCAGCTCATGGTCGCCCGAGCTGATCCACATCTTGTTGCCACGCAGGCGGTAGCGCGGGCCCAGCGGGTCGACCTCGAAGTCTGCGCCGTCGGCCTCGGCGCGCGTGGTGATGTCGCTCAAGGACGAGCCTGCCTGCGGCTCCGAAAGGCACATGGTGCCCGCCCAGCGGCCGTTGAACTCATTGGCGGCGAACACCTGCTGCTGCAGAGGCGTTCCATGCACCAGGATGGCGTTGGCGTTGCCCGTGGTCAGCAGGTTGGAGCCAATGCTGATCGACGCGCAGCCAAAGAAACTGTTGGCCGCCGACTCCACGACATACGGCAGCTGCATGCCGCCCAGCGCGTAGTCCTGCGCCGCGCTGAGCATGCCGCTGTCGGCAAATGCCTGGCGTGCGTCGTGCGTGCATTGGGGCAGGATGACGCGCTCACCGTCGAACTGGGGCTCCTGCGTGTCCACCGTGCGGTTGAACGGCGCGTACTTCTCGCGCGCAATGCGCTCGCAGGTGTCCAGCACAGCGTCAAACGTCTCGCGCGAGTGGTCCGCAAAGCGCTCGCGCGCATTGAGCGATTCAGCCTGGAGCCAGTCGTAGAGCAGGAAGTCGAGCGTGGAGCGCAGGGAGGTGGTCATGCGCGAAATTATGGAAGGGACGGGCCGATGAAGCCTGTCCGCTGGGTGACGCGCACCGCGGGGGTCCATTGGATCGCGCGCTGGAACACCGGGGCTTTGGCCAAATCACCGTCTCGGCGTCTCGGTATTGCCCGTGATTCAGGCGTACGAAGCGGTGGCCATAGACGGCCCGGCCGTTTCGACGCGGTTGCGTCCCGCGGCTTTGCCACGGTACAGAGCCGCGTCGGCCTGTTGCAGGGCTGCCTCCAAGGCGTGTGCATCTGCAAAGCCCTGTGAAACCCCGACCGTGACCGTGCACTGCAGCGGATGACCGCCCTCTGCAATGTCGATGGTTTGCGTCTCGATGGCTGCACGCAATCGCTCCGCCATGTGCATGGCCCCGGGAAAGTCGGTGTTCAGGCAGATCACCGCGAACTCTTCCCCGCCCAGACGGCTTACCAAATCGCCACGGCGCGCCGTGGCCTGGAGTATCTCCGCCACGCGGCACAGGACGGTGTCTCCGGCGTGGTGGCAGTAGGTGTCGTTGATCCGCTTGAAGTGGTCAACGTCGACAACGAGCAAGTGCGCATGCTCCGCCCGGCGCTGGTTGAAAGACAGCTGCAGCGCCTCGGTGAGACCTCGCCGATTGAGCAACTGCGTCATCGGGTCGCGCGCAGCGATATGGCGCAACTGATCGGTCAAGCGGCGCAGTACCAGCCAGACGATCGATGGCGGCAGCACCGTGGCCAGGAATGACATGTAGATGTAGAACACCAGCTGGAACTGGCGGTCCATCTGCAATGCATCCAGGCCGCCATCCAGAAGCTTCATGAACTTGAGCGCGTTAAGTACGCATAGGCCGCTGATCAGCGCGGCAAAAAAGACCATCTCGCCATACAGATCCTTGGCAAATGTGCGAACGCCGTAGATCACCGTCAGGGCCATCACAAAAAACAGGAGTGCCGATCCCCCTGAAAGCATGGCGTAGCGTGCCACCGGCCCCACGCTCCATTGCACCAGTACCTGCGCAAGGCTGTAGAGCGCCCCAAATACGAGAAGTGGAGACAGCAAGGGGACGGCGTGCCCAAAGAAACGCATGGCTCCGAGCCAGTAAACCACCGGGGAGGCCAGCGTCAGCGTGTGGTTCACCACACTCATCGGACTCCAGGCGGGGCCGCCCTCCAGCAGCTGCAGCACATAGGCGGAGCCCAGTAGAAAGTTGCCGAGCGCGAAAAGATCCATCCCCATTTTTTGCCCATGCAGCCGTTTGCTGATCAGCAAGAACATCACCGCAAAGCACAGCAGATGCGCGCAGAGCATGCCAACGAGAACGCTTGCGACCATGGGGATATTCAAAGGGGACTTGGCCGACCCTAGGGCGAGTCGTCCAAGCCAGGACGACGGGCAGGGATTGTTGTAACAACCAGTAATTCAGAGGAGTTTAATCGTCCGCACACGCAGCCGCCTGCTGGGCGGAACTTCAGGACGCTTGCAGCCCCCTCCAGCGGCTGGCCCGCTGCGTCGCTCCCTGTACAGGAACCCGTGTCACAAAAATATCGCTCGGTTCTCCTGCTACCGCCCATCCAGCAATCGCAGACAGCTATCAAAATAAAAGCAAACGCCCCGCGCAGACCACATCGTCTGCGCGGGGCGCTTGTTGTTTCAGTCCGAAAGCGGATCAGCGCTTACAGCACTTCAAACACGCCCGCCGCGCCCATACCGCCACCAATGCACATGGTCACGCACACGCGCTTGGCACCGCGGCGCTTGCCTTCGATGAGGGCGTGGCCCGTGAGGCGTTGGCCCGAAACACCGTAGGGGTGGCCCAGAGCGATGGCGCCGCCGTTCACGTTCAGGCGGTCAGCGGGAATGCCCAGCTTGTCGCGGCAGTACAGCACCTGCACGGCGAAGGCTTCGTTCAGCTCCCACAGGTCGATGTCCTGCACCGTCAGGCCCAGTTTCTTGAGCACCTTGGGTACGGCGAACACGGGGCCGATGCCCATTTCGTCAGGCTCGCAACCAGCCACGGCAAAGCCCAGGAAGCGGCCCAGCGGCTGGAGGTTGTTGCGAGCAGCGTAGTCCTCGCCCACCACCACGCAGGCGCCCGCGCCGTCCGAGAACTGGCTGGCGTTGCCCGCCGAGATCAGCCCGCCAGGCATGGCCGGGCGGATACCGCTGATGCCTTCCTTGGTGGTGCCCTCGCGCGTACCCTCGTCGCGGCTCACGGTGACCTGCTTGGTGATCAGGCCCAGCGTCTTGTCCGCGATGCCCGCGGTGACGGTGATGGGCGCGATCTCGGCGTCGAACAGGCCGGCTGCCTGGGCGGCGCAGGCCTTTTGCTGGCTGGCGGCGCCGTACTCGTCCATCGCGTCGCGGCCGATGTGGTAGCGCTTGGCCACCTGCTCGGCGGTCTGCAGCATGCTCCAGTAGATCTCGGGCTTTTGCTTGGCCAGGGCCAGGTCCTGGATCATGTGCAGGTTCATTTCCTGCTGCACGCACGAGATGCTTTCCACGCCGCCGGCCACATACACCTCGCCCTCGCCCGCGATGATGCGCTGCGCGGCGGTGGCGATGGTCTGCAGGCCCGAGGAGCAGAAACGGTTGATGGTCATGCCCGATGTGGTGACGGGCAGGCCAGCCTTGAGCGCGATCTGGCGCGCGATGTTCATGCCGGTGGCGCCTTCGGGATTGGCGCAGCCCATGATGACATCATCGACGGCGGCGGGGTCAATGCCCGCGCGCTGCACGGCGTGCTGCACGGCGTGGCCGCCCAGCGTGGCGCCGTGGGTCATGTTGAAGGAGCCCTTCCAGCTCTTTGCGAGCGGCGTGCGGGCGGTGGAAATGATCACTGCGGAGGTCATTGCAATATTCCTTGTTCTGCGTGCTTCAGGCGGACGAACGGGCGCTCAGGCAAAGGCCTTGCCTTCGGCGGCCAGCCGGGCCAGCAGCGGTGCGGGCTCCCAGGCGCGTGCGTCATCCAGCGGGTTGCGGGCAAAGCGCTTCATGGACTGCACCACGTTGAACAGGCCCACTTCGCTGGCGTAGTGCATGGGACCGCCGCGGTGGATGGGGAAGCCGTAGCCGGTCAGGTACACCATGTCGATGTCGCCCGACTTGCTGGCGATGCCCTCTTCCAGGATCTTGGCGCCCTCGTTGACCAACGCATAGACCAGGCGCTGCACGATCTCCTCGTCGCTCACCTTGCGCGGCGTGATGCCCAGGGCCTTGCGGTGCTCCTCGATCATCTGGTTCACCACGTCGCTGGGAATCGCGTCACGCTTGCCAGCCTGGTAGTCGTACCAGCCCGCCCCGGTCTTCTGGCCGAAGCGTCCCATCTCGCACAGCAGGTCGGCCGTCTTGCTGTACTTCATGTCGGGCTGCTCGACGGCGCGGCGCTTGCGGATGGCCCAGCCGATGTCGTTGCCGGCCAGGTCGCCCATGCGGAACGGGCCCATGGCGAAGCCGAACTTCTCGATGGCCTTGTCCACCTGCTCGGGCGTGCAGCCTTCGTCCAGCAGGAAGCCGGCCTGCTGGCTGTAGCGCTCGATCATGCGGTTGCCGATGAAACCGTCGCACACGCCGGAGACCACGGCCGTCTTCTTGATCTTCTTGGCCAAGGCCATCACGGTGGCCAGCACGTCCTTGGCCGTGGCCTTGCCGCGCACCACTTCCAGCAGCTTCATCACGTTGGCGGGACTGAAGAAGTGCATGCCCACCACGTCCTGCGGACGCTGGGTGAAGGCGGCGATCTTGTCCACGTCCAGCGTGGAGGTGTTGGACGCCAGGATGGCGCCGGGCTTGGCCACGGCGTCGAGCTGCTTGAACACGGCCTCCTTCACGCCGAGCTCTTCGAACACGGCCTCGATGATCAGGTCGCAGTCCTTCAGGTCGGCATAGTTCAGCGTAGTGGACAGCAGGGCCATGCGCTGCTGGTACTTGTCTTCCTTGAGCTTGCCCTTCTTGACCTGGGCTTCGTAATTCTTCTGGATCGTGCCGATGCCGCGGTCCAGCGCCTCCTGCTTCATCTCAAGGATGGTCACGGGAATGCCCGCGTTCAGGAAGTTCATGCTGATGCCGCCACCCATGGTGCCCGCACCGATCACGCCGACCTTCTTGATGTCCCGCTTGGGAGTCTCGGACGGGACGTCGGGGATCTTGCTCGCGGCACGCTCCGCAAAGAACAGGTGGCGCAGCGCGCGCGACTCGGGCGTCCACATCAGGTTGATGAACAGCTCGCGCTCGTACGCCAGGCCGTCGGCAAACTTGCGCTTGGTGGCCGCCTCCACGGCGTCCACGCACTTGGCGGGCGCGGGGAAGTTCTTGGCCATGCCCTTGACCATGTTGCGCGCGAACTGGAAGTACGCATCGCCCTCGGGGTGCTTGCACGGCAGGTTGCGTACCAGCGGCAGCGGGCGCACGTCCGCCACGCTTCGGGCGAAGGCCAGCGCTTCCTCGGCCAGCGATTCGGGCGACGCGGCCATCTTGTCGAACAGCTTCTGGCCGGGCACGGCGCCGATCATCTCGCTCTTGACCGGCTCGCCGCTGACGATCATGTTCAGCGCTGCCTCCACACCCACCACGCGCGGCAGGCGCTGCGTGCCACCCGCGCCGGGCAGGATGCCCAGCTTCACCTCGGGCAGCGCCACGTTGCAGCCGGGCGCGGCCACACGGTAGTGGCAGCCGAGGGCCAGCTCCAGCCCGCCGCCCATGCAGACGGTGTGGATGGCAGCCACCACGGGCTTGGTGCAGTTCTCGACAGCGTTGATGACGGAGTGCAGATTGGGCTCCTGCAGCGACTTGTCGGTGCCGAACTCCTTGATGTCGGCGCCGCCCGAGAAGGCGCTGCCCGCGCCGGTGATGACGATGGCCTTGACGGCCGCGTCGGCCTGGGCGCGATCGAGGCCATCGACGATGCCCTGGCGCGTGGCCAGGCCAAGCCCGTTGACGGGCGGGTTGTTGAGGGTGATCACGGCCACGTCGCCGTGGACCTGGTATTCAGCCGTCATGCTGTCGTTCCTCTTGAATCTCGGGTGGATGAAAGAAAAGTACGCTCGTGCGTTTTTAGCACGCAAGTCTAGAGGCAGGGGTCGCAGTTTTTTGTCTCAGCCGGGACAAGCACGCCGCGCACACCGACATCTAACTATCCTTTTGATAGCTAACAGCGCTCATCCACAAAGGGCTAAAGGCCAACCAAGCCCTCAAACCTCCAGCCACTCCTTGCGTACATAGCTGTTGGCACGCAGCTCGTCGGGCGTGCCCTGAAAGACGATGCTGCCGTGCCCCATGACCAGCGCGCGGTCGGAGATGGTCATGGCGATGGTGAGCTTCTGCTCGATGAGCAGCACGGAGATGCCTCGCTGCTTGAGCCGCGTGAGGTACTCGCCCACCAGTTCGACGATTTTGGGCGCCAGCCCCTCGGTGGGCTCGTCGATGATGATGAGGTCGGGGTCACCCATGAGCGTGCGGCACAGGGTCAGCATCTGCTGCTCGCCGCCGGACATGACGCCCGCCTCGATGTTGCGGCGCTCCTTCAGGCGCGGGAACATCTCGTACATGTCGTCAAAGCTCCAGCGGCTATCCCTGCCACTGCCCTTCTGGCCCAGCAGCAGGTTCTGGTGCACGGTGAGGTTGGGAAACACGTCGCGGCTTTCGGGCACGTAGCCGATGCCCAGATGGGCGATCTCGTAGGCCTTCCTGCCATTGAGGTCCTGGCCCTTCCACTGCAGCGTGCCTTGCCAGTCCACCAGGCCCATCACGGCCTTGGCCGCGGTGGAGCGGCCGGAGCCGTTGCGGCCCAGCAGCGCGACGATCTCGCCCGGCTGCACGTCAAATCCCACGCCGTGCAGCACATGGCTCTTGCCGTAGTAGGCGTGCAGGTTCTCGACTTTCAGCATGTCTCAATGTCCCCCGGCCTGCTGCGCGGCAATGACGGAGCCCAGGTAGGCTTCCTGCACGCGCGGGTTGGCGCGCACGTTCTCGGGTGTGTCGAAGGCGATCACCTCGCCATACACCACCACGGCGATCTTGTCGGCCAGGCCGAAGACCACGCCCATGTCGTGCTCCACGGTCAGCAGGGTGCGGCCCTGCGTGACCTCCTTGATGAGGTGGATGAAGCGCGTGGTCTCGCTCTTGCTCATGCCCGCAGTGGGCTCATCCAGCAGGATCACGCTGGCGCCGCCGGCAATGGTGATGCCGATCTCCAGAGCGCGCTGCTCGGCATAGGTCAGGTTCATGGCCAGGGTGTCACGCTTCTTGTCCAGCTTGATCATCTCCATGAGCTGCGTGGCCCGGTCGTTGGCATCCTGCAACCTGGACAGGAAGCGCCAGAAAGCATAGCGGTACCCCAGGCTCCACAGCACGCCGCAGCGCAGGTTCTCGAACACGCTGAGCTTGGGAAAGATGTTGGTGATCTGGAAGCTGCGCGACAGCCCCATGCGGTTGATCTCGAACGGCTGCTTGCCGTCGATGCGCGCGCCGTGCAGCAGCACCTCGCCGCTGGTGGGCGCGAACCGCCCGCTGACGAGGTTGAACAGCGTGGACTTGCCCGCGCCGTTGGGTCCGATGACAGCCACGCGTTCGCCGGGCCGTACCGCCAGGTTGGCGCCGCGGATGATCTCGGTCTTGCCGAAGCTCTTGCGCAGGTCGCGCAGCTCCAGCGCATAGGTTGCCTGGTCCGCCATCAGCCTGCCTCCCCACGCTTGATCTCGTGCTCGATCTCTTCCTGGATCGCACCCCACTGCCGCATGAACTGCCTGCGACAGAGTTCGAACAGACCCACGCCGGTCACCAACACGAAGCCGGCGCCGAACCAGCTCGCCACGCTCTTGGCGTTCAGCGTCGCACCCAGAAACTCCAGCTGCGGCCCCAGCGCCTCGTTCAGCTGCAGGTGATAAGTCATTTCGATCATCGCTGCAGCCCCCAGCACCGCCACCAGTGCCGTTCCACCCAGCGCCAGGTAGGCGCTGATGATGCCGCGCAGCTTGCCGTACTTGGCCAGGCGCAGATTCATCATGATCAGGCTGGCTATGCCGCCGGGCGCATACATGACCATGAAAAGGAACACCAGGCCCAGGTACAGCAGCCAGGCCTTGGACAGCTCGGACAGCAGCACCGACGCCAGCACCAGCAGCACGGCGCCGATGATGGGGCCGAAGAAGAACGTGGCCCCGCCCAGGAAGGTGAACAGCAGGTAGCTGCCCGAGCGCACCACGCTCACGCTGTCGGCGGCCGTGACGATCTCGAAGTTGATGGCCGCCAGCGCCCCGCCGATGCCCGCGAAGAACCCGGCGATGATGAAGGCGAAGTAGCGTACGCGCTGCGTGTTGTAGCCGATGAACTCCACACGCTCGGGGTTGTCGCGCACGGCGTTGAGGATGCGCCCCAGCGGCGTGCCCGTGAAGGCAAACATGGCGGCCGTGCACACGAAGCAGTACGCCGCGATCAGGTAGTACACCTGGATCGCCGGACCGAACGTGATGCCCAGTACCGGCTGGCCGTACACGCGGTCCGTGGTGATGCCGCCTTCGCCCCCGAAGAACTCGGGGAACATCAGCGCCATGGAGGCCACGAGTTCGCCGATGCCCAGTGTGATCATCGCGAAGGTGGTGCCGGACTTCTTGGTGGTGACATAGCCCAGCAGCACGGCGAAGAACATGCCCGCCAGCCCTCCCACCAGCGGCATCAGCACCAGCGGGATGGGCAGTCGCCCGTCGCTGGCCATGTTGATGGCGTGCACCGCCAGGAACGAGCCCAGGCCGGTGTACACGGCGTGGCCGAAGCTCAGCATGCCGCCCTGCCCCAGCAGGATGTTGTACGACAGGCAGATGATGATCGCGTAGCCGATCTGCGACAGCATCGTCAGCGCCAGGCTGCTGGTGAACAGTTGGGGCGCCACGACGAGCGCCAGGGCAAACAGGCTCCAGATGACGATGCGCCCCACATTCAAGGGCTTGAAGCGGTAGTACCGCACGGCGCCCCCGGCGGCCGCGGTCGAAGGTGCAGAGGAAGTGGTGTGCATGGCCTTTCAATCCTCCCGCGTGCCCAGCAGGCCCTTGGGCCGGAAGATCAGGATCAGAACGAGGAACAGGTACGGCAGGATCGGCGCCACCTGCGAGATAGTGAGCTTGAATAGCGGGTAGCCAAAGGTCTGTTCGGTGACCTGCACGCCCAGGCGGGCGAAGGCATGCACCAGCGAATAGTCCAGCGCCACCGCAAAGGTCTGCACCAGTCCAATGATGAGTGACGCCAGGAACGCCCCCGCCAGCGACCCCATGCCCCCTACCACCACCACCACGAAGATGATGGAGCCCACCGAGGCCGCCATGGCCGGCTCGGTCACGTAGGTATTGCCGCCGATCACGCCGGCCAGCCCCGCCAGCGCGCAGCCGCCGCCAAACACCAGCATGAACACGCGCGGCACGTTGTGGCCCAGGGCCTCCACCATGTGCGGATGCTTGAGCGCCGCCTGGATCACCAACCCGATGCGGGTGCGCGTGAGCAGCAGCCAGACCGACAGCAGCATCAGCACCGCCACCAGCATGACGAAGGAGCGCGACTTGGGAAACTGCGTGCCGTACAGGGTGAAGAGCGGCCCCTGCAGTTGCGCAGGCAGGCCATAGGGCACGGTGGAGCGCCCCCACACCAGCTGCACCACCTCCAGGATCAGGTACGACAGGCCAAAGGTGACCAGCAGCTCGGGCACATGGCCGAACTTGTGCACGCGGCGCAGCGCATAGCGCTCGAAGACCGCGCCCAGCGCCCCCACCAGCAGCGGTGCCACCACCAGCGCGGGCCAGAAGCCGATGGCACCCGACAAGGTGTACGCAAAGTACGCGCCCAGCATGTAGAAACTGGTGTGCGCGAAGTTGAGCACGCCCATCATGCTGAAGATCAGCGTCAGCCCCGAACTCAGCATGAACAGCAGCAGACCGTAGCTGACGCCGTTGAGCAGGGAGATCACGAAAAACTCAAGATTCATCGCAAGACCGCGCAGCAGGTGAAATAAGGCCCGAGGAGACTCGGGCCCCAAAGGTCGTCCCACCAGGAACTACATCAGGAAGGCCGCTTCATCTGGCACGACGTGGGCGTGCTGGCCACATAGGGCTCGTAGTACTTCACCGGCACGAAGGTGTAGCCGGTGTTCTCGGCATCGCGGGGATACTTGTCGCCCGCCTTTTCCCAGCGGGTCACGAACAGGCCCTGCTGCAACTGGTGGTCGGACTTGCGCATCTCCACTTCGCCGTTGAAGCTGTTGAACTTCATGCCTTCCATCGCAGCAGCCACCTTCACGGGGTCGGTGGACTTGGCCTTCACGAAGGCGGAATCCAGCATGGAGAAGGCGTGGTACACGGCGCCGGTGTACATGTCGTCGTTGAACTTCTTCTTGTAGTCGCCCACGATGCGACCGATCTCGCCCGGCAGGTTCAAGTGGTTGTACGACACCATGTACACCCGGCCCGCGGCGCCTGCGCCCATGGCCGTGGGGCTGCCCGTCACGCCACCGTAATAGGTGTAGAAGTTCACGTTGTTCAGGCCTGCATCGTTGGCGGCCTTGATGAGCAGCGCGAGGTCGGAGCCCCAGTTGCCCGTGATCACCGTGTCCGCACCCGACTGCTTGATCTTGGCGATGTAGGGCGCGAAGTCGCGCACCTGCGCCAGCGGGTGCAGGTCGTCGCCCACGATCTGCACGTCAGGGCGCTTGCGCTTGAGGTTCTCCTTCGCGTACTTGGAGACCTGATGTCCGTGCGAATAGTTCTGGTTGATCAGGTACACCTTCTGGACCTCAGGATGGTCCTTGATGAAGGTGGTCATGGCCTCCATCTTCATGGAGGTGTCGGCATCCAGGCGGAAGTGCCAGTAGCTGCACTTGCTGTTGGTGAGGTCAGGGTCCACCGCCGCGTAGTTCAGGTAGACGACTTCCTTGCCCGGGTTGCGCGCGTTGTGCTTTTCCAGTGCGTCGATGATGGCCAGCGCCGGGCCCGAACCATTGCCCTGTACCACGTAGCGCGCGCCCTGGTCCATCGCGGAGCGCAGTGCGCTGGTGGTCTCCTGCGGGCTGAGCTTGTTGTCGATGCCGATGATCTCGAACTTCACGCCCGACGCGTTCTTCTTGTTGAACTCCTCGGAGATGAACTGGAAGCTCTTGAGCTGGTTGGTGCCCACCGCGGCCATGAGGCCCGACAGCGGATCGAGCCAGGCGATCTTGACGGTTTCCCCTTTTTGGGCGAATGCGCCACCAGCACATGCAAATACTGCGCTAGAAGCTACCATTTTGATAGCGAACTTCATGCCTCGTCTCCTTGTGAGAATGAATACGCCGCAGCGTACAAGGGATGCAACGAGGCGCCGTTCAGGGATTGCCCCTAGCAGCTATCACCCATGTGACCGGCGCGCAGGAACAGTCCCTTGCGCGCCGGCCGGCGCGCTCACAGGCCGGGCAACTGATAGCCCGCCAGTTGCTCGCGCAGGCGGGTCTTGAGCATCTTGCCGGTGGCGCCCAGCGGAATCGCATCGACGAACACCACGTCATCGGGGATCTGCCACTTGGCGGTCTTGCCCTCGTAGAACTTGAGCAGTTCCTCGCGCGTGACCTGGGCGCCCGGACGCAGGGCCACCACGACGATTGGGCGTTCATCCCACTTGGGGTGCGGCATGCCGATGCAGGCAGCCATCGCCACGGCGGGGTGCGCCATGGCGATGTTCTCGATGTCGATGGAGCTGATCCATTCGCCGCCGGACTTGATCACATCCTTGCTGCGGTCGGTGATCTGCATGAAGCCGTCCGGGTCGATGGTGGCCACGTCGCCCGTGGGGAACCAGCCCCGGCCCTGCTCGTCCTTGACGAGCGGGCTCTCGCCCTTGTAGTAGCTGTCCAGGATCCAGGGGCCGCGTACCAGCAGGTCGCCATAGCTCTTGCCGTCCCAGGGCTGCTCCTGGCCATCGGCGCCGACGATCTTCATGTCCACGCCATAGATGGCACGGCCCTGCTTTTGCAGGATGTGCATCTGCTCGTCCTTGCCCATCTGCAGGTGCTTGTTCTTGAGCGTGCACAGCGTGCCCAGCGGGCTCATCTCGGTCATGCCCCAGGCGTGCAGCACGGACACGCCGTACTCGTCCTGGAAGGCCGTGATCATGGCGGGCGGGCAGGCCGACCCGCCGNGCTGAACTTCAGGCCCGCGGACTTCACATGGTTGAGCAGCATCTGCCACACGGTGGGCACGCCCGCGGCAAAGGTCACGCCCTCGGCCTCGATGAGGTCATGGACCGACTTGCCGTCCAGCGCCGGGCCGGGGAATACCACCTTGCAGCCCGTGAGGGCCGCCGAGTACGGGATACCCCAGGCGTTGACGTGGAACATCGGCACCACGGGCAGCACTGCGTCGCGCGCCGAGAGGTTCATCACATCGGGCAGCGCAGCGGCATAGGCATGCAGCGTGGTGGAGCGGTGGCTGTACAGCGCCGCCTTGGGGTTGCCCGTGGTGCCGCTGGTGTAGCACATGCTGGAGGCGGAGTTCTCGTCGAACGTGGGCCACTGGTATTCGGCCGACGCGCCGCCGATCCAGTCTTCATAGCTGGTAAGGCCGGGGATGCCCGAGTCCGCAGGCAGCTTGTCGCTGTCGCACAGCACCACCCATTTCTTGACCGTGGGGCACTTGGCATGCACGGCCTGCACCAGCGGCAGGAAGGTCATGTCGAAGCACAGCACCTGGTCCTCGGCATGGTTCACGATCCAGGCGATCTGGTCAGGGTGCAGGCGCGGGTTGATGGTGTGCAGCACGCGGCCCGAGCCGCTCACGCCGAAGTACATCTCCATGTGGCGGTAGCCATTCCAGGCGAGCGAGGCCACGCGGTCGCTGAACTGCAGGCCCAGCCCATCCAGGGCATTGGCCAGTTGGCGCGAACGCCGGGCCAGGTCGCGATAGGTGTAGCGATGGATGTCCCCCTCCACGCGGCGCGAGACGATTTCCCCGTCGCCATGGTGACGCTCGGCGAACGAGATCAACGAGGAAATCAAGAGAGGTTGGCTCTGCATCAGGCCCAGCATGGATGCTCCTTTGGTAATGAATTGTGGGTGTACGAAGACTGCGCCATCGTAGCGGGGAACATGGGGCTTTCCAGCCACGGAGCCATCCGGAGAAATCCCACGTTCGCGCCGGCCCCCGCGCACAAGGCCTTGGCCCAGGGCGGGGCATAGGGGCCCGGGGGACAATCCCCGCATGACGTTTGCCCCCACCCCTGACGCTACCCCGGTCGCGCCACTGGTGCCCGCCTGGCAGCCGGGCTTCGCCGCGCTGGGCTCGGCCTTCTTCACGCCGCTGCGCCCCACTCCCCTGCCCCAGCCTCACTGGGTGGGCACCAGCGCCGAGGTAGGCGCCTTGCTGGGCCTGCCCGAAGCCTGGCAGCAGCGCGACGACGCACTGCAGGCCTTCACAGGCAACGCCCTGCTGCCCGGCAGCCAGCCGCTGGCCAGCGTGTACAGCGGCCACCAGTTCGGCGTGTGGGCCGGCCAGTTGGGCGATGGCCGTGCCATCCTGCTGGGCGAAACCGCCACAGGCCAAGAGGTGCAGCTCAAGGGTAGCGGGCGCACGCCCTATTCGCGCATGGGCGACGGCCGCGCCGTGCTGCGATCGTCGATCCGCGAATTCCTGTGCAGCGAAGCCATGCACGCGCTGGGCATACCGACCACGCGCGCGCTGTGCGTGACCGGTTCGCCCGCGCCCGTGCAGCGCGAGGAGGTGGAAACCGCCGCCGTGGTCACGCGCGTAGCGCCCAGCTTCATCCGTTTCGGCCACTTCGAGCACTTCGCGGCGCGCGGCCAGGAAGCCGAGCTGCGCGCCCTGGCCGACTACGTGATCGACCGCTACTACCCCGACTGCCGCCGCTCGCAGGAATGGGAAGGCAACGCCTACGCCGCACTGCTGCATGCCGTGAGCGAGCGCACCGCTGCACTGCTGGCGCAATGGCAGGCCGTGGGTTTTTGCCATGGCGTCATGAACACCGACAACATGAGCATCCTGGGCCTCACGATGGACTACGGGCCTTTCCAGTTTCTGGATGCTTTCGACCCCGGACACATCTGCAATCACAGCGACGTACGCGGCCGCTACGCCTTCGACCGCCAGCCCAGCGTGGCGTACTGGAACCTGTTGTGTCTGGCCCAGGCGCTGCTGCCGCTGATCGGCGAGGTGGACACGGCGCGCGCCGCGCTGCAGTCGTACGAAGGCAGCTTTGGCCGGCAGTTCCTGGCGCGCATACGCGCCAAGCTCGGCCTGCAGCAGGCGCGCGAAGGCGACGCCGCATGGGTCGATGGCCTGTTGCGCCTGCTGGCCGCCGACCGCGTGGACTACCCCATCTTCTGGCGTCGGCTGTCCGGTGCAGTAGCCACGGAGGATTTCGAACCCGTGCGCGATCTGTTCCTGGACCGTGCAGCTCTGGACGCCTGGTTGCTACAATATAAGGAGCTATTAGCGCTTGATGGATGGGCGCTAGCAGCCGATTTGATGCATAAAACCAATCCACGCTTCGTGCTGCGCAACCACCTGGGCGAACAGGCGATTCGCGCCGCGAAACTCGGGGACTTCTCCGAACTCCAAACCTTGCAAAGGTTGCTGGCGCGCCCCTTCGACGACCACCCGGGGCACGAGGCCTACGCCGGCTTTCCGCCCGACTGGGCGTCCTCCATCTCCATCAGCTGTTCCTCATGACCTACCCCATCCAGAAAACCGAAGACGAATGGCAGGCGCTGCTGCAGGCCAAGGGCGCCGAGCCCGCGGCTTACCAGGTCACGCGTCACGCGGCCACCGAGCGGCCCTTCAGCGGCAAGTACGAAGGCCACTGGGCCGACGGCAGTTACCACTGCGTCTGCTGCGGCGCCAAGCTGTTCGACTCCGACACCAAGTTCGACGCGGGCTGCGGCTGGCCCAGCTTCTCGCTTGCCGTGCCCGGTGCCATTCGGGAGATCGAGGACCGCAGCCACGGCATGGTGCGCACCGAGACCGTGTGTGCACAATGCGGGGCCCACCTGGGCCATGTATTCCCCGACGGCCCGGCTCCTTCGGGTCTGCGCTATTGCATGAACTCCGCCTCGCTCGATTTTGAACCCCCGGCGCCATGAAACTGCTCATCGACTTCTTTCCGATCATCCTGTTCTTCGCCGCATTCAAGGTCTGGGGCATCTACGTGGCCACGGCCGTGGCGATTGCCGCCACCGTCGTGCAGATCGGCTACATCCGCCTCAAGCACGGCAAGGTCGAACCCCTGCAATGGCTGAGCCTGGGCGTCATCGTGTTGTTCGGCGGCGCCACCCTGCTGGCACACAGCGAAACCTTCATCAAATGGAAGCCCACCGTGCTCTACTGGCTCATGGGCGGCACCTTGCTCGTCGGCCAGTTGGTGTTCCGCAAAAACTTCATCCAGTCACTCATGGGCGCTCAGATCGATCTGCCCGCGCCCGTGTGGCGCAACCTGAACTGGGGCTGGACGGGCTTTTTCGCCACCATGGGTGTACTCAATCTGTGGGTGGCCTACCACTTCGACACCGACACCTGGGTGAACTTCAAACTGTTCGGAGGCATCGGCCTGATGTTCGCCTTCGTCATTGCCCAGGCGCTGTACCTGAGCCGCCACGTCAAGGATGAGGGCGATGCCGCGCCCAAGGACCTGCAACCATGAACACCACGCCCTCCATCGCTATCACGGCAGAGGCCATGGCCGAACGCCTGCGCGCCGCACTATCGCCCACCCATCTGGAAGTGGTGGACGAAAGCTGGCAGCACGAAGGCCATGTCGGCGCCAATGGAACCGGGTTTGGCACCCATTTCCGCGTGCGCATCGCGTCACCGTTATTTACAGGCAAGCGCAAGGTTGCACAGCATCGCCTTGTGTATGATGCGCTGCAGATTTTCATTGACCAAGGCGCCCACGCCATTGCCATTGAAACTCTCTGAAACAACCCCGATCCAAGGGCGTTGCAGCCAGTCGTCTGCAGCCTATTTCCCAATCAGTGGATTCTCAATGAAGAAAAAGCTCTTGTCCGGCCTCGTGGCCGCAGCCGTGCTGGGCACGATGGCATTGCCCGTTGCCGCGCAAAACCTCGCCATCGTCAATGGCAAGGCGGTTCCCAAGGAACGTGCCGAAGTCCTGAAGCAGCAGGTGGAGCGCTCGGGCCGCCCGGTCACGCCCGAACTGGAAAACCAGATCAAGGAAGAAGTAATCGCCCGCGAGATCTTCATGCAGGAAGCGCAAAAGCGCGGCCTGGAAGGCTCTGCCGATTACAAGGCCCAGATGGAGTTGGCGCGCCAGACCATTCTGATCCGTGAACTGTTCGTGGATTTCCAGAAGAACAATGCCGTGACCGATGCCGAGATCCAGGCCGAGTACGACAAGTTCGTGGCCGCCAACGCTGGCAAGGAATACAAGGCCAGCCACATCCTGGTCGAAAAGGAAGACGAGGCCAAGGCCATCATTGCTTCCATCAAGAAGGGTGGCAAGTTCGAGGACATTGCGAAGAAGCAATCCAAGGACCCCGGATCCGGCGCCCGCGGTGGCGCCCTGGACTGGGCCAGCCCGAGCAGCTACGTGGCTGAGTTCACGGAAGCGCTGGTGAAGCTGGAGAAGGGCAAGATGACCCAGACTCCCGTGAAGAGCCAGTTCGGCTGGCACGTCATCCGCCTGGACGATGTGCGCGAAGCCCAGCTGCCGAAGCTGGAAGAGGTCAAGCCCCAGATCGCCCAGCAACTGCAGCAGCAGAAACTGGCGAAGTTCCAGGAAGACCTGCGCGCCAAGGCCAAGGTGGAGTAACCACTACAGGCGCCTCGCGCACGACAACGCGGCCTTCGGGCCGCGTTTTTTTATGCCCGTCCCGCCAGCCAGCCTGCCAGCAACAGTCCTCCGATCAAGACGGGCTGGTGCAGCATGTAATAGCTGAGGCTATAGCGTCCCAAACCAGCCAGGGGCGCTACCACACGCGGCAACGGGCGGGACAGCCAGCCGTCCGAACGCACAACGAGCCACTGCCCCGCCGCCATCCCCCACCACATGACGCCCAGCCACGGAAAGAGCGGCACATAGTCTTCGGTAAAGGGCTTTCGCGAAATCCAGCCCAACCAGTTAAGGCCCCGTCCATTGAATAGGGGCGCCCATTCTGAAAGAGGCCCCTGCAGCGCCCAGCCTGCGACCCAAGGCGACACCAGTGCCAGCAGCCCGGCCAACCACAGCCACCCGCCCCATCCCGCCGTCAGCCGCGTGATGACGAGCATCACTGCCATGCCGTGCAGCACACCAAAGTAAATGAAGCTGCGCGGGAACATCAGAAAAGAGCCAACCGTTACCAGCAATGCACAGGCCGTGATCTGGCTCCAGCGCCGTGCGAAACGCGCCCAACCAACCTGACGTTGCCAAGCCACCGCTTGTGCCAGCCCCGCACATCCCAGGAACAGACTGACGATGAGGGTTCGCTGCACAGTCCACAAGGGATCTGCCCGGAAGTCCTGGGGCCAGTAGCCAAAATGGCTGAGGTCGAAGCAGAAATGGAAGGCCGTCATCCATACCATGGCGAACCCGCGCAATGCGTCCAGTCGGTCATGGCGTGTCTCGGCAGTTTTTTGAGCAGTCGTCAGCAAAACGCATCCCACAAGTCCAGGAAAAAGGCTGGCGCTTCAAGCCAGCCTTCAATGATCACCCTCCCCAGTACTCGCCCGATCAGGACAACCCAGCAAGCAGGGGGAGGTGTCAAATTATGGGGTGCGTATCACGGCGACGCCGCCGCATTAAGGTTTCTTTGCAGACGTTGACTCGTTCACCAAATTCATAGCAGGCTCCCCGGCGCTGGACTGCTCTGCCTCCTGGAGTCGGCCGGCCCGGTTTGCATAGGTGGACTCATCGCCACCCGCTCCAAAGCGTCGCGCCTGGCCGCCATCCGCCGCATTTTCACCATCCACAATAGGCTCGTCCGTGGAGTCGTCCCGCATACCGTAGTTGTTGAAATGTCCACGGTCGCGTGCGCGTTGTTTCTGGTCTGCCGCCAGCCTTTCGGAAAGAGGCGCCGTGCCAAATACTGCTTCTTCAGACATGCTTCTGCTCCTGCAATGAAAAAATCATCCTAGGAAGACAGGAACGGCACTGATGTAAGACGGTGCCGGGGAAGCCCAGCGGGAATTGTCTGTCACCTAGCCAGCGAACATGACAGTCCGCAAAATCAAAAACAAAAGGGGTTAGGTCAATAGACCTAACCCCTTGATTCAATTGGTCGGAGCGGCGGGATTCGAACTCGCGACCCTCTGCTCCCAAAGCAGATGCGCTACCAGGCTGCGCTACGCTCCGACAGCTGGCATTCTAACCTGCCAGATTCTGTTCACCGCCAAAAATCGGCGTCTTTGTCACACTCAGCGATTGCCAGATGACGAGCCGGTGCCCGGCCCAGGGCCGCGCCCTGCAAGGTGGCGGAAAGTGATACGGCCCTTGGTCAGGTCGTAGGGCGACATTTCCAGCGACACCTTGTCGCCTGCCAGGATGCGGATATGGTGCTTGCGCATCTTGCCGCCGGTATAGGCGATGAGTTGGTGGCCGTTGTCCAGCGTCACGCGAAAGCGCGAATCCGGCAGGACTTCGGTCACGCTACCCTGCATTTCAATCAGTTCTTCTTTGGCCATGTGTGTGGTCAGTCTCTTGATAACAATTATGTATGGCGGCGCCTGGAAAAAGCCGATGCGTCCACTAACCCAAGGGCCGCATCGGCCCTTGAGGGGCTCGAAGCAAGGTGCAATGCAGGCAGGTGAGTTGCTGCACCAAAGGCGCAGGAGGCCGTAAGGCCGGGGAAACGGCTTCAATGGACAGGCGAAGCGCTGTGCATAAGCGGCGGAATTGTACTGCGATGTCGAAGCCGGGCCTATGGCCGGGCAACCGCGGCAGCCAAGGTCTTCACGAGGTCCGTCTGCGTGATGATGCCAACCAGTTCCTGCGCATCGTTCACCACCGGAATGTGGTGGTGCCCCGCCTCGGAGAACAGAGGCACCAGATCCATCACATGCTGTTCAGACAGCACCTGCTGCACGGGAGACGACATCAGGCCTTGTACTTGCTCGGGACGTTTGGGCCGCCCCATGATGAGCGAGCGTAGACGCTGGCCCATGCCTTCATGCATGTCCAGATTGGCCAGGCGCATGAAGTCTGCCACCGTGACGATGCCGACCACCCTGCGCGCCCCGTCCACTACCGGCAACGCCTTGACGGCATGCTTGCGCATGAGCGCCCAGGCATCCTTGAGGGGCGTCTCGGCAACCACCGCATGCACCGGTGATGACATGATCTCGCCGCATCGCAGCTCGCCAAGCGTGCGCTGGAAGGCGGCCTTGCCAGCCAAGTGCAAAAGCCCCTCCAGGTCGGCGCGACTGACATCCAGCACTTGGTTGTAGTGCGATAAGGCGGCATCCAAATCGGCCGAGATGAAAGCGCCAGATCCCTTATGCGCGGCCCCCCGCGCTCTTTGTGCATGCGGATAGCTGCGCCCGGTCAAGTGATTGAAGGCCATCCCCATCAACACCAGCGCCAGCATATTGAGCAGCACCGGAAATACCGCAAAAGCCGCGCCGTCCTGCGGATTGAGCACAGCGAACAAGGCCATCGCCCCGCCTGGGGGGTGCA
Organism: Diaphorobacter sp. J5-51; assembly: GCF_001023515.1. NCBI lineage: Bacteria > Pseudomonadati > Pseudomonadota > Betaproteobacteria > Burkholderiales > Comamonadaceae > Diaphorobacter > Diaphorobacter sp. J5-51. Next base: position 134,416 of record NZ_JSYI01000130.1, read on the forward strand.
GGCAGCGCAATGCCAGCATGACCGCCACGGCAAGTCCCACGGCTGCGCCGCAGGCCAGAGCGACGTGGGGAACCAGCGTGGCGCAGGCAACGCCTACCATGTACGACAGCACGCTGCCCGCCAGCACTGGCCACGGCTGGGCGAGGGGACTGGACGGCATCGCAATGATGAGCACCGCGCTGGAGCCCAGGGAGGCCACCATCCACGGGACCGGCAGGCCAGCCCCGAACCAATGCGCAAACAGCGCCACCACGGCCACGCAAAGCGTGATACCCGACACCATGCGCAAGCGTTCGCGCTGATTGACGCCAGCGGGTGCCGGCCAGAAAAGGCGCAGCCAGCCAGCGACGCGCCGCAAGACTGACGTCGGCGGCTCTACCGCAGCGTTTATGCGAGGGAATGGGGGTGCAGACATGAATGGGAGAAGGCGCCAAGCCGCGCAGAGAATCGGCGCGGCGGCCGTGGCTCGAGGAAGCCGGGCATTATCCGGGCAAGCCCTGAACTTGCAGGGCATGTGGTTTTTTGCACCATTACGGGCAGCCCACAACCGCACGGGACGCACGGCTGCGGCGCAATCCACCCTCCCCCTTAGAATCATGCGGCTCCATCACCAGGATTACCGCCACGTGTCTGATCGTATCGCCGTACTGCCTCAGTACTTGTTACCCAAACAAGCCCTGACCTCGTTTGCCGGACGTATGGCGTCTGCGCGCGCGGGCCAATTGACCACCGCGGTCATCCGCTGGTTTGTGGCGCGCTACGGCGTGGACATGAGCGAGGCGGCCAATCCGGACATTGCAAGCTACGCAACCTTCAACGACTTCTTCACACGTGCGTTGCGCCCTGGACTGCGCCCGCTTGCCGATGCTGCGGTGGTATGCCCGGTGGATGGAGCAGTCAGCCAAATCGGCTCCATCGAGCAGGACCAGATCTTCCAAGCCAAGGGCCACCTCTACTCCACCGCGGCTCTGCTTGGCGGCGACGCCGAAATGGCCGCGCAGTTCCAGGATGGCAGCTTCGCCACCATCTATCTCAGTCCACGCGACTACCACCGCATTCACATGCCGTGCGATGGACGACTGGTGCGCATGGACCATGTGCCTGGGGCATTGTTTTCAGTGAACCCGACCACCGCACGCAGTGTGCCCGGACTGTTTGCGCGCAACGAACGTGTGGTCTGCCTTTTCGAAACGCCCCTGGGCCCCATGGCGCTCGTGCTGGTAGGCGCCACCATTGTCGGCAGCATGGCCACGGTATGGCACGGCCAGGTCAATCCACCACGTACCGGCCAACCGCGCCGCTGGGATTATGGGGACCGAGAAGTCGTGCTTCGTCAGGGTGATGAAATGGGGCGTTTTCTGCTGGGCTCCACGGTCGTGCTGCTGTTTCCCCGCGGCGCAGTGCAGTTCATGCCGGGATGGGAAGCAGCGCGGCCCGTGCGGCTGGGTGAAGCCATGGCGCACCGCTGCGGCATCTAGTTCACCTATTGGTGCGTTGATTCCCGCTGTTCAGTGCCTCTCCGGCACCCGAGCAGTGGTAAACAAGGTGGGTTCGAGCTCCAGATCCAGGGGGTCCACGGGTTCAGCGCGCCCCACCAGGTACACAGCCAGATCCTGGCGCCGCAGTGCTACATGGCTGACAGTTTCCCAACTTCCGGCTCGCCTCACCCGGGTGCCCGGCTTGAAGACCGGCATGCGGAATTGTCTGGACCATCCCCACGGCGCCTCGGCCGGATCTTGCGCTACGAGAGAGGGACTGGAAACCTGCATGCGCGCATCTTAGCGCGTCAGCGCAATGACCGTTGCTGCGCGAACCGGAGTGCTGCCTCCACCATACGTTGCAGCGTGGGCTGAATGCGCCCGGCGCGCTCCGGCAGGTAGTTGAACGGCGGTGCCTCCTGCATATAGCTGCACTGTGTCATCTCCAGTTGGACCGCGTGGATGTTGCGCGCAGGCTCGCCGTAACGGCGCGTGATGTAGCCCCCCTTGAACCGTCCGTTGAGCACGGCCGTGTGGTCGGGCGCCGTTTCGGCAATGGCAAACAGCTCCTGCGCCAGCGCTGCATCGCAGCTCGTGCCTCCGGCGGTACCCAGGTTCAGGTCTGGCAATGTGCCGTCGAAGAAGCGCGGAAGGACCGACCGAATCGAGTGCGCATCCCACAACACCGCCACGCCATGGGTAGCGCGCATACGGTTCAACTCTTCCCGCAACTGGGCATGGTAGGGCTCCCACAATGCCTCGCGCCGCGCGGCAACCTCGGCTGCGTCCGGCACAAGCCCGCCTCCATACAACGGCGTGCTGTCAAAGGCGTCCACAGGGCACAGCGCAGTGACGCTCTGGCCTGGGTAGAGGTTGGAGTCATCAGGAGGGCGATTGAGGTCAATCACATAGCGCGAGTGCGTGGCGACCAGTACTGAAGCTCCCATCGACTTCGCAAAACCGTAGAGCCGTTCCAGATGCCAATCGGTGTCCGGAACGCTCCGCGCCTCGGGATTGAGGCGCCTTGCGATGGCGTCTGGCACATGGGTGCCCACGTGGGGCATGGAAACCAGCAGTGGCGCGGTGCCTCTGTGGAAGGTGAAAGGGGGGCAATCGGAAGGCACGACATTCATGGCAATGGACAAGCGGGCGAACCAACAGTTGGCGTTAGTGCGCAACCTGGGCCGCAGTATGGCGCATCATCTTGAGGCTCAAGGGATCCCGTCCCCCCTGCTGCACCGGCAACGACACACGCGCGTGTAGCCAAAGGCCAATGAGTCAGACCACTGTCCTCATGTATTGCCGAAGGGCTTTGAGGACCCGCCCGTATAATTTGTCCACCATGCCGAGATGGTTGATTGCGGTTTTCACCCTCCACTTCCTGCTGAGCGTGGGTGTCTCCGCATTTGGCAAGGTGCCACCCGTGGAACACCTGCGGCCAGCGGTCGCCTCCGTGCAGCTGGCACCAGCGGGCGAGGCCGCAATGGCAATAGCCGCTGACCCTTCCGTGGCAAACGACGCGTTATCCGAAGGCGAGCACGGCCTGATGGACGCGCAGCAGGATCTACCGGACGATCAGAACATACGCGCCTTTCGCGGCAAGCCCCTCCATGGCTTGTTCAGTTGCCCCGCTCAATGGGAGAGAGCCGCCCTCTCCCCTGTGCTGAAAAAGCAGCCTAAACCTCCCAGGTCCCTGGCTCTGCGCGTCTAAAAGGTTGCGCCCGCCGGGACGCGTTCTGCGAACGCGAAAGACAGGCGCGCCGCGCAACGCCGGCGTGCAACCCCCTTCCTCTTTTCCCTCCTGACCATCGGACCGATGGCTTTAGGCCCTTTTCCCACCCTCAGGAACAGCACCATGCGTTTGACCACCCGAGGCAAACTCGCCGTCACTGCGGTCACCGATCTGGCCTTGCGCTCCCACGGCCGGCCGATCGCGCTTCCCTCCATCAGCGCCCGCCAAGGCATCTCCCTGTCATATCTCGAAGACATCTTCAGCGCACTGCGCCGCGCCGGCCTGGTCCACAGCATTCGCGGGCCCGGCGGGGGGTACACACTGACACGGCCGCCACAGGAACTCTCCGTGGCCGATATCGTCATCGCCTCCGAAAAATACATGGGCGGCGCCGATGACAAGGGCACGGACACCGGCACCGCATCGGCACCAGGCGAGATGACGGCCGAGCTGTGGGCCAGCTTTCACTCGCGTGTCATGGAATACCTGCAGTCCATTACGGTGGCGGACCTGCTGACCCAACGGGAAGCCAGCGCCTGCCATGCCGACCATTCTGCAGCCGTGGTAGTGGCCCCGCCCGCCAGCACCACAGGCCGACGGGCAGCGAAAACCCAGCTACCGTCAGGGGATGTGCCGAACTCCGTATTTGCCTTGGGGCTTGCCGTTCCGCGCACCCGGACGAGTTGATGCGCCGGCATCCGTAGCGTCCTTCTCCGGAACGACACGGATGCCCGCCCTGGGCGACGACACTGCCGACTATTTGCCGAGCAGGACCTTCAATGCGCTCTGCAGGCGGCGCGCGCCTGCCTCGTCGCTGGCGCCTTCCAGCACGCGCGCCACATCCTGCGTCCAGGTTTGCGCCGGCGAGGGATCGTTGCGACGCGTGAGCAACTGCAGCTGCAGAGCACGCCGTGCGGCCAGTTGGTCTGCGGGCGTCGGGACCTCCGCCGCGATCTCCAGCCGCAGCAATGCTTCCGAGGATCCCCCGGCCGCAGGTGCCGCAAGCGCCTGCGACCAGGCGGTGCGCGCCGTGGGGGGCACCTTGCCGCCCAGTTCCTGGACGCTGGGCAATTGCGCAGCGTCGCGGCTTCTCCAGGCCGACAACAGCTGCGTGAGCGCTTCGCCATGGGCCTGTGCCGCCAGCTTGCGCAGCGCGCCCTGCGCATGCTCCATGGCATCGCGTTGCGCGCGGAAAGCCACATCACCCAGACGCGGACCTCGCGCAGCACTATCGCGCTCCCGCCCCCGTCCCTGCATACCGCTGTCCCGTGGGCCGCGGCCGTCACGCCGGTCACCACCACGGCCGGTGACCGTGGGCTGCGCGGGCACCGCCTTGCGCGCCCCCGGCCGGTCATCGCCACGCACGGCCACCACCGGGCGCGCCGCAGGCACGGGTTTGGAAGTCGGCGCATCGTTTTGATCTGCTACCGAATCAGTAGCTGCTTGCGCTTGACCATCAATGGTTTGATCGGCTTTTTTATCCAAATTCTCGGAATCCCCCGATTCGCCGGCAGGCTCCTTCAGCGCGCGCTCCAGCGCGGCCATGGCACCGCGGATCTTCTGCGCATCGCCCGACGCATTGGCGGCCTCCAGCGCCTTGGATGCCTCCAGCACGGCCCGGTCGCGCGCGCTCAACTCGGAGGCACTGCGCTCACGTTCGGCCGACTTGCGGTTGAACGCCTCGTCGATGGGCTTGCGGAACGCGTCCCAGAGCTTCTGCTCATGCTTGCGATCCAGCGGCACCGCCTGCGCCTCGGCCTGCCAACGCTGCTGCAAGGCCTTGATGGCATCGATGCGCAGACTTGGGGCCGCACCCAGGGCACCTGCCTCGTCGATCATGGCGTGGCGGCGCTCCAGGCTGGCCTTCTGCGCAGCCTCCAGCGGAGCGCTGGCAGCCGCCAGTGCCTGCTTCCACAGTGGCTGCAGTTCAGCGAACATTTTTTCGCTCACATGGCCACCGGTGCGCCAACGCTCGGCAAACTGGTGCAATGCACGACTGAAGGACTTCCAGTCCTGCGCAGCGGCAGCGGCTTGCGATTGGGCCCAGGCATTCACCTCTTCGATCAGCGCCAACCGCTGCGCACGGTGTTCGGCACCTTCGGCACGCACCTTCTCCAGCCAGCCCTCGACCACCTTGTGCGCGGCATTGCACGCATCGTCGAATTTCTTCCACAGGGCGTGGTTGGCCGGCGCCCCCTGGTCGGCCTGCTTCCACTGCTCGCGCAGCTGGCGCAGCGTTTCCTGCATCTTGCGCCCGCCGAGGGACTGTCCTTCCGGCCTGCGCAGCAGTGCCTCGGCCCGGGCCACGAGATCCTCGCGCACCTGGTCGGCGCTCCAGCGCTGCCAGCCCTCCAACTCGCCCGCGGCCACGAGGGCGGCGTGCACTTTCTGCTCCAGTTCGGCATCGATCAACTTGCCGTGCACCTTAAGCACGGCGCGCAGCGCAGTCGCTGCGCCAGCGCTGGCCTTGCCATGGCCCTGTGCGGTTTCCTGCTCCAGCTTGGCCAGGGCCTCCTGGACGGCCTGCAAGGCCTTCTCGCGCATTTCAGGAGTCGCCTGCGGCTTGGATGGGCGGGGGGCAGGCGTCTTGGCGGCGGCTCCCGCTTCTGGGGGTAGCCCGCGCGCCTGGCGCAGTTCGTCGGACCACACGGGCACGGGCGGCAGGGGAGCCGAGGGGTCTTCGGCCGCAAGGACAGCCTGCGCCAATGCCGACTGAAACGCTTCCCACACCACCAGCAGCTGGGTGCGCGAAGCATCGAGCAACGCGGGAAAGCGCGCCTCTACGCTGGGCCAGGCACTGTCGTCGGCAAGTGCCTGGGCCTGCTCCTGCCAGCGGCCGACATCGGCGTTCAGCAGTTCCAGCGCAGACTGCGCATCCTTCCACGGTTTGGTGGAGAGCACTTCGATGCGCTGCGCGAGCAGAACGGCGGCTTCGCGCTGCACCTGAACACGATGCTGCAGGTCTTCGATGGTTTTCACGCGCTCGTTCAGACGCTGTTTGAGCACCGACAGAGGTTCGCGGGACAGCGGCGCGCCGGCCTTGGCCGCATCGCGCTGCCAGGCGAGCGCGTCGGCAATGTTGAGCTTGGCGGCTGCGAGCAGCGCTTCGGCCTTGGCTGCCCATTCGGCGGCGATCGCCTCCTGGCCCTCCGCGCGCCGAATCTCGTCCAGTCGCTCACGCACTGCGCGCGCGGCGCCTTTGTCCCGCGCACTCAATTCCTTGAATACTTCCTGGAGCTTTTCCACGCCAGGCTGGGTGGACAACCATTCACGGATGCGTGCCGAGCGTTCACCCGACGTGGCCGCAGAGAAAGCGCCGCCTGTCAACGCATCAAGGGGATGCGGCTCGCTGGTTTTGGCAGGGACCGGGGTCGCGTCAGATGCGTCGGACATTTTGCTACGTGAAGAAAAAGGGAACATGGATTCATCAAGGTGCAAGCGAGCCACCTTGCGCCAACAGCGCAAGCAGTAGGTGGGCATCGCTCACGGACAAGCGGCTATTTTCGCCCGGTTTTACACCGCCTTCCCGCTGCGCCAGATCAGGAATCTGAGGGATAGACGGGGATGGCGCGGGAACCGCGCTCGCATTCGAACGGTACTGTACCGGTAGCCGCACCCTGTGAGGTTACAAAATCCCGCGCGCCCCTCACTGGGCATTCAAAGAAAGCTCTGCCTTCGGCCGCGATGGCGCATCGCCCTCCCCCCCCGGCTGCAGCTTGCTTGCGCCTACGAACAAACGTTCAAGCGGGACTTGCTGTTGCGCCAGGTAGTCCCGCACGGCCACCCCTCGCGCCAAGGCCAGATCCGCCATGGCGTTGTCCGGAACTGTCAGGTTGTGCATCAGCAGGGCCTCCATCTCTGCAACGGGTACGTCCTTCGCCAGACCGACGAAGTTGCGCGGTTTGCGGATGTCGGACCGGCGATACAACTCCTTCAGCAGCGCAGGGTATTCCTCCTCAGTGAGCGGTGCGATGCTGTCCGCAGGTTCACCCGCACGGATGGCTGCCCTGCGCTTTTGCGCCTCGGCCATGTCTCGCAAGCGCTGGCGTTTCCATGCCAGCTGCTCGGCGTCGGGCTGTGCCCAACCCACGACCGTGACCTTCAGTGCGGGGCGGTTGTTCAGTTCGTTGGCGATTTTGTCCAGTTGCTGTCGGGCTTTCTCATCCAGTTCTGCGCTGCCCAACGCGAAGAGAACCGCGCCCTGCTCGCCCGCGTCGCTGAAAGCGCCAGCCAACAGGGAAAAGGGGGCGGTGATCGCTTTCATGATGAGGTTGCCGATGACCTTCAGGATGACCGCTCCCAGACGGAATTCGGGGTCGTTGAGGGAGCCGCTGATGGGCAGATCCACGTCGATGATCCCATTGCGGTCCGCCAGCAGGGCCGTCGCCAGCCGCACGGGCAGACTGGCGGACGCGCCCTCCACGGGTTCCCCAAACGCCAGTTGGTTCAATACCAGCTTGTTGGTAGCGATGAGCTGCCCATCGGGCAAGATCTTGTACGCCACGTCCATGCTGAGCTTGCCCTTCTCTATCCCATGACCCGCGTACTTGATGCTGTAAGGCGACAACGGGGGCAACTCAAGGTCACGCATGCGCCCCTGAATGTCCAGCGCCAGGGGCTTGACCAGCGGGTTGATGCGGCCGGTGACTTCCAATGACGCCGTCCCCTGGGCGCGACCGCGCAATTCCAGGTCGGCCATCTGCGGCGCTGCCCCCGCCTCCGGCGACACCGAGGAAAATGCGCTCAACCGGCCCGTGAGTGCACTCAAGTCGGCAGAGTAGTTGGGTTTGATGAAGTAATCCGTGAAGCGCACCGACCCATTGGTCAGCGCCACGGGACCAAAGCGGATCTGCGGAGCCGAAGGGGCCGCTGCCGGAGCGGCGGCTGCAGCGTTCGATGCCGCAACCGCGTCTTCCGCTGCCGACGCCTTGCGAATATCCTGCAAATTGATGCGGCCGTCTTCCTGCACGATGATCCGTGCGAAGAAATCGCTGAGCGCCGTTTCCTTCACATCCAGAGACACAGGCTGGTCTGGCTGCAAATTCATCGCCACCCCGCGCAACGCCAGGGATTTCCAGCGCAGCAGATCTTCGCCCCGCGCACCTACGCTCCGCTCGCCGGCCTTCGTCTCCTCAGGCATGTCCAAGCCAGCCTTGGCGCGCACGCGCACCTCGTCCAGCGACACGTCCCCCTTGACCGAAACAGTGGCGCCGGCATTCCCCTGGACATAGCGCACGTCTCCGTCGAAGCCACCATCGGCGCGGAGGATGTCGACATTAAGCTCCTGCCCTACATAGGGCTCCAGCGCGTGCAACGGCAGGTGTTGGGCGCGTACCTTGCCCTGCGCCGTCAGAACGGGCGCCATCGCCACCGAGCCTTCGTAGCGCAATCGCCCGGGTTCGGTCCTCCCAGCACCCACCCGGCCTTCCAGGCGCAATGACGTGGGAGTGACCCGCCCGTCCGCATAAGCAAAATCCCGCGCGTGCAGCTGCAGATCGAACACATTCAGCGCTACGGCGCTCTGCGCTGCCGCGTCGCGCAAAGCCACTGCTGCGCCATCGATCTCCAGGGAAGCCAGCCCCATGGACCAGGGAAGACCCGCAGCCTTTGGAGCGTCCGCGTTGGGCCCCGTCACCCCCGGGGGCGACACGCCCCACTGTTCAAACATCCACTCCCCCGTGCGAGTGCGCGACAGCAGCAGGCGCGGCCTCTGCAACGAAATCCGCTCTACCGATACGGCGCGTTGGGGCCAGCGTATCCAGGCATTGCCCGCTTCCAGCCGGCTCCACGCGGCCAGTGAATCCGCAGGCGCGTCCTTGATTCCTGCGCTCTGCAGTGGAACGCATTGTTCCTTGGAGGCGCAACGCAGCGCCAACTTATCCACGGACAACGCAGCCACCTTCGCCAGCACGACATCGCCATGCCGTGCTATTCCCAGGTCCGCATCCACGGAACCTTCCACGCGGGGTTGCAGCACGCCCGCCAGATAGGGCGCAGCGATGGACAGCGGCAGGCCCTTGATGGAAAGGGCGGCCTGCGCCTGCGAGGCGCTCACCTGGCCCAGTACAGCCAATCGCGCGGATTCGCTGCTGCCGGCGACCGCAGACTGCCTGAGGGAAGCACTCGCACGGAGTTGCATGGGCTGTTCCAGCGGCAAGGCAATGGACGACGCTTCTACCTGCAAGTCTTCCACCTCCCACGCGGCGGTCCCCCGCGGCAGGCTGGCATCGGTCCATTGGATGAAGCCATCCCGCAAACCCACCCTGGCGATATGGACACGCCAGGGCTCCGCAGACTCCTTTGTCTGTGGCGCTGGGTGCTCATCCCTGTCGGCCCGTGGCAATCCCGCAAGCTTTACTTCACCCGCCTCGTTTCGCCGTACATGTGCACGCGCGCCGCGCCATTCCAGCAGATCAATGTTGATCCTGCGCCGCAGGGGCTCCGCCTCCTTGAATACGGCACGCATTTCCTCGAATTGCAGCAAAGGCTGCTCCTGCGCATCGGTGGCATGTACCCCGCTCAGTTGCACATCCCCGGAAATCAGCAGTCGAGGGGTCTCCCGCTGCTCAAACCCTAGTTGAATATCCGCGCCCAATCGCCCCGCCTTGAGCCGCACCGGCACGCTGGGCGGCAGGTAGCGACCGAAGGGGGCCAGGTCGAAATTCTCAATATGCAGGCGAACCTCGGCTTGCCTGGCGTCCATGAAGGGAGTGGCCATCGCTGAGGTATCAAAGGTGCTGCCGTTGAGCTCAAACGCCAGGCGCGGCGTCACCTTGACCTCGCGGTCCGCAGAAAAACTGCTCAGGAAAGGAACGTCCAGTTCCACGCGGCGCAACGTGTGCACCACCCCCACCGTACGGTCATCGAATTCGACGACACCACCCTTCAATGCGATATTGAAGAGCGCGAAATGTGCCGGCTCCGTGGCTGATTTCTCGTCCTGCGGCTTCGCCGCCATGAGCGCGAGCAGGTCGTCCACGTCATAAACCCCTGGGGCCAATTGCGTGACACGAACTACCGGGTCGTCTACCTGCAGCGCATCGATCACTGGAGCGCCCCGCCAAAGGGATTGCAATTCAGCGTCTATATAGATGCGGCCCACCCGTACCTGCTCTGAACTGCCATCCTTTGACGCCAGGGCTACGCCGTGCAAAGTGGCCTCCAAAGTCCAGGGCAAAAACTCCACCCGTTCGACCGTCAACTTGCGCCCCAGCGCTTCACTCGCATGCCTTTCAATCTGCGACTGCGCCAGCGGAGGGACCACCAGCCAACCGAGCAGCCACGCGCCGCCCCAGCACAGCACCAACCATGCAAATCGACGAATCCAGGGGTTGTTCTTGATGATTTGCAGCACGCGGCACCTATTCTGTTGAGCTACCAACGCAATGGGACCGTTCCCGCGCTGACGCAGGCAGGTAAAAAAACGCAAAAAAAGAAAGCCCGGTGTCGAACTTCTTCGCACACCGGGCTTGACGGCTGACACAACGGTCTTTCGCCATCTTTTTGCGCTTGGGAGAGGATCGTCTCAAGCGCAGGAGGCAAGGGATTGCCTCCAGGGGTTGCCTTGGAGGAGATCTCATGTGATGCGGCACTGTCTGCCATTCATCGCGCTGATCGCCCCGTTTGGCGAATGCCTGAGTCGTTCAGGCACCTCAACGATAGCAAATTCGAGCGCGCGTTCCAACAGCTTTTAGCAATGAAAAATTTCATGCAATTGACTGTTTCATTAAGCAGTCGAATTGCTTGCGCACAGGCCCTTCCTAATAGGACATGCGTGAAAAATCTGTGCTTTCCCACAGATATAACAGAACTTTTTGTTCTAAAAAATTCAAATGTTAGTATTGACCTTGAATTTGGAGACCTCCTAGAATCCGCCAGCCCTCAACCAAGGCCTAGTAAAAACCCTAGCCACTACAGATTTCGGCTACGACAGTCAACAGATTCCCCTGGGCCTAACGCGCCTAAACGGACTGAACGGCATACCCACCCAGACCCCACCGTCTGGCAGGACCGGACTCCTGAGCAACCACGACAGTGCTCTTCGCTCAGGAGCCGACTTAGAAAGGAAAGCTATGACAGCGTCAGGAAATGTGATTGCCGGCGTCCGCACGTTTGCGGGCGATGTGATCAACGGTTTTCTGGAAGTGACACACAGCGGCTTCGCCCTGCTCGGACTGGGCGTCGTCTTTGGCGTGATCACACTTACGGCACGCCCGGATCTGCGCCAGGCAGGAGAAGAAGAACTCATGGGCTGGCTGCAGGCCCGCCAGGAAGCCGTAGTGGGCTTCCCTATGGAGCCCGCCGCAAGCGAGCGGGCAGTAGCGCTCAACCCCAAGGAGTTGCCGCGGGAACAGGCTGCCGTGGCCTACTGGCTCAGCAAGAAGTACCGCGTGGCGCCCGAACCGCTGGCGGCACTGGTCACCGAGGCGTATGAAATCGGCGCGCGGACCAAGCTGGATCCCACCTTGATCCTGGCCGTCATGGCCGTGGAATCGAGCTTCAACCCGTTTGCACAAAGCCCGGTAGGTGCGCAAGGCTTGATGCAGGTGATGACGCGTGTGCATACCGACAAGTACGAAGGCTTTGGTGGGCACCTGGCGGCATTCGATCCCGTGGCCAACCTGCGCGTGGGCGTGAAGGTGCTGCAGGAGTGCATCGCGCGCGCCGGCTCGCTGGAAGACGGACTGCGTTACTACGTCGGCGCAGCCAACCTGCCTGACGACGGGGGCTACGCCGCCAAGGTACTGGCGGAGCATTTCCGGCTGCGACAGGTCGCCAATGGTCGCACGGGCGTTTCTCCCGCCGGCCCCGTGAATCCACCTCTCTTGTCCACCAAGGCTCCTGCCACACCGGAAGCCGCACCTGCAACCCCTGCCACTGGCGAGAAGGTGGCCCTGCTGAGCGGCCTCTGAAGAGCCTACTCTGGCACTGATGAAGGGCGTGCTCAGCTACACTAGCAGGGCACGCAACTGGCGATAGGCGCGGACGTCCCCCGGGGCACCGCCGCTGACGTGGACACCGGCAGGAAACAGCGTTTTTCTGCAAACCACTGGGGAGCGTGCCGCGCGGCAGGCACCAGCCCCGCAGCGATCCGTCGTTCGCCTGGGCAGCCCTTGATTGCCAAGGGACACTTAGTTCATCGGACTGCCATGTACCAACGCAATATTCTTGTCGAACAAACCGATCCCGAGGTGTGGGCCGCCATCCAGGCCGAAGACCGCCGCCAGGAAGAGCATATCGAGCTGATCGCCAGCGAAAACTACGCCTCGCCCGCCGTGATGGCCGCTCAGGGCTCGCAGCTCACCAACAAGTACGCCGAAGGCTACCCTGGCAAGCGCTACTACGGCGGCTGCGAGAACGTGGACGTGATCGAGCAGTTGGCCATCGACCGCATCAAGCAACTCTTCGGCGCCGAAGCGGCCAATGTGCAGCCCAACTCGGGTTCGCAGGCCAACCAGGCTGTGCTGATGGCCTTCCTGAAGCCCGGCGACACCATTCTGGGCATGAGCCTGGCCGAGGGCGGCCACCTCACGCACGGCATGCCGCTGAACATGAGCGGCAAGTGGTTCAACGTAGTCTCCTACGGACTGAACGACAAGGAAGAGATCGACTACGACGCGCTGGAAGCCAAGGCCCGCGAGCACAAGCCCAAGCTGATCATCGCCGGCGCCTCCGCCTACGCCCTGCGCATCGACTTCGAGCGCTTCGCGAAGATCGCCAAGGAAGTCGGCGCCATCTTCTGGGTGGACATTGCCCACTATGCCGGCCTGGTCGTCGCGGGCGAGTACCCCAACCCGGTGCCGTTTGCGGACGTGGTGACCTCCACCACGCACAAGAGCCTGCGCGGCCCGCGCGGCGGCATCATTCTGATGAAGGCGGAGCACGAGAAGGCCATCAACAGCGCCATCTTCCCCGGCCTGCAGGGCGGCCCGCTGGAGCACGTCATCGCCGCCAAGGCCGTGGCCTTCAAGGAAGCCCTGTCGCCCAAGTTCAAGCAGTATCAGCAGCAGGTGACCAAGAACGCCAAGGTGTTTGCGGAAACGCTGATCCAGCGCGGACTGCGCATCGTGAGCGGTCGCACCGAAAGCCACGTGATGCTGGTGGACCTTCGCGCCAAGGGCATCACCGGCAAGGAGGCCGAGGCAGCCCTGGGCAAGGCCCATATCACGATCAACAAGAACGCGATCCCCAACGATCCCGAAAAGCCGATGGTCACCAGCGGCATTCGCGTGGGCACGCCCGCCATCACGACACGGGGTTTCAAGGAAGAGGAAACGCGCCTCACAGCCAACCTGGTGGCCGACGTGCTGGACAATCCGCATGACGAGGCGAACCTGGAAGCCGTGCGCGCCAAGGTGCACGCGCTGACCAGCCGCTTCCCGGTCTATCGCTGATCGACCGCCGCGATGAAGTGCCCCTTTTGCAGCCATCAGGAGACCCAGGTCGTCGAGACCCGCGTCTCCGAGGACGGGGACTTCATCCGCCGCAGGCGCCAGTGCGGCGCCTGCGACAAGCGCTTCACGACCTACGAACGACCGGAAGTCAACTTCCCCACGGTTGTCAAGAAGGACGGCCGCCGCGTCGAATACGACCGCGAGAAACTGCTGGGATCGTTCAAGCTGGCGCTGCGCAAGCGCCCGGTGAGCACAGTGCAGATCGACTCGGCCATCGAGCGCATCGAGGAAAAGCTGCTCAACCTGGGGCAGCGCGAGATTCTGTCCAGCCGCATCGGCGAGCTGGTCATGCGCGAGTTGAAGAAGCTCGACAAGGTGGCCTATGTGCGCTACGCCAGCGTGTACCGCAGCTTCGAGGACATCGACGAGTTCCGTGCGCTGGTGGACGAAGTCCGCAAGTAAGCCGCTGCTCTCCCATTGCTCTTCTATTGATAGCTGACAGCGCCCACTGGGCGGGCGCTACAGCCGTTTTTTACCATCACCCCAGGCGGACTGCCGGAATCGGAGCCACGGCCTGCACCACGTCGCCGCATTGCGCACGGTGGCGCAGCGCATGGTCCATGATGACCAATGCAAGCAACGCCTCGGCGATCGGCGCGGCGCGGATGCCCACGCAGGGGTCGTGGCGCCCCTTCGTGATCACCTCGGTACTCTGGCCGTGGATGTCGATGGACTCGCGCGGGCTGATGATGGAACTGGTGGGCTTGATGGCCAGCGACACCTCGATGTCCTGCCCGGTGCTGATGCCGCCCAGCACGCCACCCGCGTTGTTGCTGGCGAAGCCCGTGGGCGTGAGCGAATCGCCGTGCGTGGTGCCGCGCTGGGCCACGCTGGCAAAGCCGGCACCGATCTCCACACCCTTCACGGCGTTCAGGCCCATCATCACATGGGCGATGTCGGCGTCCAGCTTGTCGTACAGCGGCTCGCCCAGTCCCACGGGCACACCGGTAGCTTGCACACGAATGCGCGCGCCGCAGGAGTCGCCGGACTTGCGCAGCGCGTCCATGTAGTCCTCGTAGGCCTGCACGTCGGCCACCGGTGCGAAGAAGGGGTTGTGCGGCACATGCTCCCAGCTCTCGAACGGGATGGGCAGTTCGCCCAGTTGGGTCATGCAGGCACGAAAGCGGGTGCCGTATTTCTCGGCCAGCCATTTCTTGGCCACCGCGCCGGCGGCTACGGTGGGTGCCGTGAGGCGCGCAGACGAGCGGCCGCCACCGCGCGGGTCGCGCAGGCCGTACTTGTGCCAGTAGGCATAGTCGGCATGCCCCGGGCGGAAGCTCTGCGCGATGTTGCCGTAGTCCTTGCTGCGCTGGTCGGTGTTGCGGATCAGCAGCGCGATGGGCGTGCCGGTGGTCTTGCCCTCATATACGCCCGAGAGGATTTCCACCGCATCCGGCTCGTTGCGCTGCGTCACATGGCGGCTGGTGCCGGGGCGGCGGCGGTCCAGGTCGGCCTGAATGTCGGCCTCGGACAGTTCCATGCCGGGCGGGCAGCCGTCGATCACGCAGCCGATGGCGGGGCCATGGGATTCACCAAAGTTGGTGACGCAAAAAAGGGTACCGAGTGTGTTGCCGCTCATAGGGGTGCGATTATCCCCGAGCCACTGTTACTACCAAAAAAATAGCTGCCAGCGCTTGATTGACAAGCGCTGGCAGCTATTTTGATCACCAAATCAGTTGGCCGGCCGCGATTCTTCCTGCGGCCAGTCGCGGATGTAGGCCTTGAGCAGCTTGTTCTCGAAATTCTGGCTGTCCACCACGGCCTTGGCCACGTCGTAGAAGCTGACCACGCCCATCAGCATGCGCTTGTCCATCACGGGCATGTAGCGCGCGTGGCGGCCCAGCATCATGCGGCGCACCTCGTCCATGTCGGTCTCCAGGGTGCAGGTCAGCGGCGCGTCGTCCATGGCGGTACGCACCAGCATGGTGCCCACGCCGCCACCATTTTTCGTCAGCGCCTGGATCACCTCGCGGAAGGTGAGCATGCCCACCAGGTCGCCATGTTCCATCACGACCAGCGAGCCGATGTCCTTCTCGGCCATGGCATCCACGGCGCGGGCCAGCGGCTCGTCGGGATGCACGGTGTAGAGGGTGTTGCCTTTGAGGCGCAGGATGTCGCTGACTTTCATGGGGAGTCTCCGAAGGGTTCTGCAGGCGCTGCATGCAGCCCGATAGCGAATAAATATAGCCCACAATGGCGCACAAATTCACCACTTTGGAGACATGAATGCCCGGATATTCCGACCCCGGCTTCGACACGCTGGCCCTGCACGCCGGCGCGCAGCCGGACCCCGCCACAGGTGCGCGCGCCGTGCCGATCCACCTGAGCACCTCGTTCGTCTTCGAGTCGAGCGACCATGCGGCGGCCCTGTTCAACCTAGAGCGCCCGGGCCATGTGTACAGCCGCCTGAGCAACCCCACCAACGCGGTGCTGGAGCAGCGCGTGGCAGCGCTGGAGGGCGGCGTGGGGGCGATTGCCGTGGCCAGCGGGCAGGCCGCGCTGCACCTGGCGATTGCCACATTGATGGGCGCAGGCAGCCACATCGTGGCCAGCACGGCGCTGTATGGCGGCAGCCAGAACCTGCTGCACTACACGCTGCGCCGCTTCGGCATTGACACCACCTTCGTGAAGCCCGGCGACATCGACGGCTGGCGCGCCGCCATCCGCCCCAACACCAAGCTGTTCTTTGGCGAAACCGTAGGCAACCCCGGGCTGGAGGTGTTGGACATCCCCACGGTCGCGGACATTGCGCATGAAGCTGGCGTGCCCCTGCTGGTGGACTCCACCCTCACCTCGCCGTGGCTCATCAAGCCCTTCGAGCATGGCGCGGACCTGGTGTACCACTCGGCCACCAAGTTCCTCTCAGGCCATGGCACGGTGATCGGCGGCGTCGTGGTCGATGGCGGCAGCTTCGACTGGGAAGGCTCCGGCCGCTTCCCCGAGCTGACCCAGCCCTACGACGGCTTTCACAACATGGTGTTCACCGAGGAGAGCACCGTGGGCGCCTTCCTGCTGCGCGCGCGCCGCGAGGGCCTGCGCGACTTCGGCGCCTGCATGAGCCCGCACACCGCCTGGCTGATCCTTCAGGGCATCGAGACCCTGCCACTGCGCATGGAACGCCACATGCGCAACACCGAGAAGGTGGTGCAGTTCCTTGCCAGCCACCCATTCGTCGAGCGCGTGGGGCACCCGCTGCTCGAGTCCCACCCCAGCCACCAGCTCGCGCAGCGCCTGCTGCCGCGCGGCGCGGGCTCGGTGTTCAGCTTCGACCTCAAGGGCAACCGCGAGCAGGGCAAGACGTTCATCGAGACGCTCAAGCTCTTCAGCCACCTGGCCAATGTGGGTGACTGCCGCAGCCTGGTGATCCACCCCGCCTCCACCACGCACTTCCGCATGAGCGACGAAGCGCTCGCCGCGGGCGGCATCAGCCAGGGCACGATCCGCCTGTCGATCGGACTAGAAGATGCCGACGACCTGATCGACGACCTCAAGCGGGCACTCAAGGCTGCGGAGAAGCCAGCGCGAAAGGCAGGTGCGTGATGTACGTGCAAGTCAACGGCGCACAGACCTACTGCTACACCAGCGGCAAGCCCTTCGATGCCGCTAAGCCCACCGTGGTGTTCATCCACGGCGTGCTCAACGACCACAGCGTCTGGGCGCTGCAAAGCCGCTACATGGCCAACCATGGCTGGAACGTGCTGGCCGTCGACCTGCCCGGCCACAGCAAAAGCGCGGGCAATGCCCCTGCAAGCGTGGAGCAGGCGGCCGACTTCGTGGGCGCCCTGCTCGACGCACTGTCCATCCAGCGCGCCGCGCTGGTGGGCCATAGCTGGGGATCGTTGATCGCGCTGGAGGCCGCCGCACGCCTGGGCGGGCGCGTGAGCCATCTGGTGCTGGTCGGTACGGCCTATCCGATGAAGGTGTCGCCGACGCTCATCGAGGCATCGCAGACCGACCCCGAGCAGGCGCTGCGCATGGTCAACGTGTTCTCGCGCAGCACCCTCTCGCCCCCCTCAGGCGCGGGCTTCTGGGTGTACGGCGCGGGCATGGCGCTGGGCCGCAAGGTGCTGCGCAGCAACCCGCAGGTCAATGTGTTCCACCGCGGCTTCGTGGCCTGCGACAGCTACGCCCACGGCGAGCAGGCCATCGCAGCGGTGCAGTGCCCCGTGCTGTTCGTCTTGGGCACGCAAGACCAAATGACCGCGCCCAAGGCCGCGCAGGGGTTGATCCAGGCCGCGCGATCCGCGGGCAAGGACGTGCAGATCGTCCATCTGCCGGTGGGCCACCACCAGATGACCGAAGCACCGGACGCAACGCTGTTCGCCATCCGCGACTTCCTGGCAAGACGCATCTCCGCCTGAGATCGTTGCACGGCAGGGCCGGCGGTGCAGGGCATCCCCTGCAGCGCTCCCCTGCCCGATGGATGACGGGCGCCGCCGCCTCGGCAGAGGGGGATGTGACTTCCCCTGCCACATGCGAAACACTGGCCCCTGCTTGCCCGCGGCGACCATTTACTGCCACGTGATGCATATCAAAAACAGCATCAAATGCCCAACCAGCAAGCGCAGTCAGCTATTGTTTATATAGCAAAAGAAGGCCAATAGCGGCCACTTTCCCCGGCCTGGCACTGGGGCATTGGCACGGTCCACGCCTGCGGACCTAGACTGGGTTCACCCGACCAGTCGCGTCGTCCGGCGCCCGCCCTGCATGCACCTGCCCCCAACCACCGATGCCCGCGGCACCCCGTGGCATGCGCTGTCCGCTGGCGAAGCGCTGCGACGGCTGCAAACCGACGACCGCCACGGCCTGGCGCATGCCGAGGTGGCGCGGCGCCTGGCACGCTTCGGCCCCAACCGCCTGCCCGCGCCGCCGCGCCGACCGGCCTGGCTGCGCCTGCTGCAGCAGTTCCACAATGTGCTGATCTATGTGATGCTCGCTGCCGCAGCGGTCACCGCGGCACTGGCGCACTGGATCGACACCGGGGTGCTATTGGGGGCCGTGATCGTCAACGCGATCATCGGTTTCTTGCAGGAGGGCAAGGCCGAGTCGGCGCTGGACGCGATACGCCGCATGCTCTCGCAGCAGGCCACGGTGCTGCGCGGGGGGGAGCGCCAACTGGTGGCCGCCGACCAGCTCGTGCCGGGCGACATCGTCATCCTCGCGTCCGGCGACAAGGTGCCTGCGGACCTGCGCATCCTCACGGCCCGCAGCCTGCGCGCCGACGAGGCCGTGCTGACGGGCGAGTCCGTGCCCTGCGACAAGGACGAAACCGCCGTGGCAGCCGACGCCGCTTTGGGCGACCGCCGCAGCATGCTCTACTCCGGCACGCTGGTGGCCGCAGGCACCGCTTTGGGCGCCGTGGTGGCCACGGGCACGAACAGTGAACTGGGGCGCATCAGCACGCTATTGGCCCAGGTGCAGGCGAGCACCACGCCGCTGCTGCGGCAGATCGCGCAGTTCAGCCGCTGGCTGGCGCTGGCCATCGGGCTGTTCGTGCTCGCCACGTTCGCCATCGGCGTGCTCTGGCGCGCTCAGGCACCCGCGGACATGTTCATGATGGCCGTGGCGCTGGCGGCCTCGGCCATCCCCGAGGGGCTGCCCGCCATCATGACCATCACCCTGGCCATGGGCGTGCGGCGCATGGCGCAGCACAACGCCATCATCCGCCACCTGCCGGCGGTGGAAACGCTGGGGGCTGTCACGGTGATTTGCTCCGACAAGACCGGCACCCTCACTTGCACCGAGATGACCGTGCAGCGCGTGGTGACCGCCGACCATGTCATAGAGGTGACCGGCAGCGGCTATGCGCCGCAGGGGGGCTTCCTCATCGGGGGCGTGCCCATCACTGCGCAAGAACACCCTGCCCTGCAGTCCGTGGCCCAGGTGGCGCTGCTGTGCAACGACGCCGCGCTGCACGACGGACCCCAGGGCTGGAGCCTGACGGGCGACCCGACGGAGGGCGCGCTCGTCACCCTGGCGCTCAAGGCGGGGCTGGACGCCACGGCGCTGCATGCGCGCCAGCCGCGCATCGACGCCATACCGTTCGAGTCCGAGCACCGCTTCATGGCCACACTGCACCACGACCACGCGGGGCATGCGGTGATCCTGGTGAAAGGAGCGCCCGAGCGTGTGCTGGACATGTGCAACGCACAGCGCCAGTGGCCCGCCGATGGCGCGGGCACCGATGCCCCGCTGCAGCAGGACTACTGGCGCCGCGCAGCCAACGACTGCGCGGCGCGGGCGCTGCGCGTGCTGGCAATCGCCATCAAGCGCGTGCCGGTGCAGCAGCACGCGCTGCAGTTCGCCGACATGGAGGGTGGCTTCACGCTGCTCGGACTGCTGGGCAGCATGGACCCGCCGCGCCCCGAGGCCGTGGCCGCGGTGGCCGAATGCCAGGCAGCGGGCGTACGCGTGAAGATGATCACCGGCGACCACGGCGAAACCGCACGTGCGATTGGCGCGCAGCTGGGCATCGGCCTGGGCCGCCCCGCACTCACGGGCGCCGAGATCGAGCTGCTGGACGACGCCGCCTTGCGCGACGTGGTGGCCAGCGTGGACGTGTTCGCCCGTGCCAGTCCCGAACACAAGCTGCGCCTGGTGCAAGCCCTGCAGTCCCGCGGTGAAGTCGTGGCCATGACGGGCGATGGCGTGAACGACGCGCCAGCACTCAAGCGCGCCGACGTAGGAGTCGCGATGGGCAGGAACGGTACCGAGGCCGCCAAGGACGCGGCCGCCATGGTGCTGACCGACGACAACTTCGCCACGCTGGGCCAAGCGGTGCGCGAGGGCCGGGGCATCTACGACAACGTGCGCAAGTTCATCCTGTTCATGCTGCCCACCAACGGGGGCGAGGCGCTGATCGTGTTTGCCGCCATCGCATTCGGCCTGCTGCTGCCGCTCACCGCGGCGCAGGTGCTGTGGATCAATCTGGTCACGTCCAGCACGCTGGGCGTGGCGCTGGCATTCGAGCCTGCGGAGGACGACGTCATGCGCCGCCCTCCCCGGCCTCCGCAGGAAAAGCTGCTGTCCGGCCTGTTCGCGTGGCGTGTGCTCATGGTGGCGGTTTGCATGGCGGCGGCTTCGCTCGGGCTGTTCCTGTGGGAGCTGTCCAACGGCGCTGCGATCGAAACCGCGCGCACCATGGCTGTCAGCGCGGTGGTGGTGATGGAGATGTTCTACCTGCTCAACAGCCGGCACATCGAGCGCAGCGTGCTGTCGCGCGAGGGCCTGCTGGGCAATCCCAAGGTGCCGCTGACCATCGCCCTCTGTGCGCTGCTGCAACTGGGCTTCGTGCACCTGCCCTGGATGCAGGCCGTGTTCGGCTCCACGGACCTGTCTGTGCAGGAATGGTCGCGCGTCCTGCTGGCCGGGCTGGCCGTCTTCACGCTGGCCGAACTGGAGAAGGCGGCTCTTCGGCGCTGGCGCGCACGCCGCGCCCATCGCTGACACGGACCACGCCTACCCCAGCAGACGGCACAGCGCGGCCAGGTCGCGCACGGTGGCAGGGGGCGCCACCGCGTGCGGCCACGCCGCATCGCCCCGATTGAGCCAGGCCGCCTGCATGCCGGCGCCCAGCGCGCCATGCGCATCCAGCGTGGCATCGTCGCCTATGTGCAGCACGGCCGCGGGCGGCAGGTCCAGCACCCGCGCCGCCTCGTGGAAGATGCGGGGGTCGGGCTTGGCAATACCGAACTCGCGGGCGCTGATGCTGGCGCGAAAGTACTGTCCGATGCCGATGGCCTGCAGGTCCGCATTGCCATTGGACAGCGCCACCACCGGGTGGCGCGCCGAGAGGAATTCCAGCGCCGCGATCGCGTCGTCGAACAGCTCTACGCGCTGGCGCTCGGCAAAGAACACGTCGAACCCCTGGTCCGTGAGCGACTCGTCCTCGCCCGCCTGGCGCAGCGCTGCGCGGATGGTCTCGCGGCGCAGCACCGTCAGGTCGTGCGATAGGTGCGCATGGGCGGACGCCACCTGCGCACGGAGCATGCGGGACGTGTCGGGCGACGCCAGCAGCGCCGAGGCGCCGGGCGCCACCGTGAGCAGCCACTCGATCAGCACCTTCTCAGCCCGCGCAATGGTGGGCCAGATAGGCCATAGGGTGTCATCCAGGTCAAGAGTGATGGCGCGGATGCGGGAAATATCGAGCATGGCCCGAGCATATCGCCCGGCATTTGCCACAATCACCGCATGCCCGCCTCGCCTTCTCACCATGCCGCACAGACGGCCTCAGCCTCTTCGATCCCGACCGCCGCAGCACGCGAAAGCACCGCCATTCTGCTGAGCAACCTGGGCACGCCAGACGCCCCCACCGCACCAGCGCTGCGCCGCTATCTGGCGCAGTTCCTGGGCGACCCGCGGGTGGTGGAAATTCCGCGGGCGCTGTGGCTGCCTCTGCTGTACGGGATCATCCTGCGCACGCGGCCGGCCAAGTCGGCCGCCAAGTACGCCAGCATCTGGACGGAAGAAGGCTCCCCGCTCGCCGTATGGACGGCCAAGCAAGCGGTGATGCTGCGCGGCTGGCTGGGCGAGGCCGGCCAGCCAGTGCGGGTATTGCCCGCCATGCGCTACGGTCAGCCGGCCATTGGTGCGCAGCTGCAGGTGCTGCAGGACGCCGGCGTACGCCGCGTGCTGGTGCTGCCGCTGTACCCGCAATACTCGGCCACGACCACCGCCAGCGTGTTCGACGACGTGGCCGCGTGGGTGCGCCGCTCGCGTTGCTTTCCCGAGCTGCGCTTCGTGAACGACTACCACGACCACCCGGACTACATTGCCGCGCTGGCCCAGTCGGTGCGCGCGCACTGGCAGCGCGAGGGCGGCCCGGCGGACAAGCTGGTGATGAGTTTTCACGGCATTCCCGAACGCAATGTGCGATTGGGCGACCCCTACGCGGAGCAATGCCGCACCACGGCCCGGCTGCTCGCGCAGGCGCTGGGGCTGGGCGAAGACCGGTACCTGCTGACCTTCCAGTCGCGCTTTGGCAAGGCCCGCTGGCTGGAGCCCTACACCGAACCCTCGCTGGTGGCGCTGGCACAGGGCGGCACGCGCCGCGTGGACGTGATGTGCCCAGGCTTCACCAGCGACTGCCTGGAAACGCTGGAGGAGATCAACCAGGAGGCACGCGAGGCCTTCCTGCACGCAGGCGGCCAGGACTTCCGCTACATCCCCTGTCTGAACGACAACCCCGCCTGGATCACCGCCTTGAGCCGCATTGCACAACAGCACCTGGCGGGCTGGAGCCAGCCATGAGCGCGCCCTGCACGGCACTCGCACCCGGCCAGCTGCGCCTGAGCATCCGCCCCGAGAGCCTGGGCTTTGACGACACGCGCGCGCTGCTGGCCGAGCCCNTGCAGCCCGGTTCGGGCTGACCATGCAGCAGCCCGACTACCACCTGTTCGTGCTGGGCGAGGTCGGCAGCGGCCGTGCCTCCCTGATGCGCCAGGCCATGGACGAAGCGGCCGCCAGCCGGCCCGTGCCGCCGGACCTGTGCTTTCTGCACGACTTTGACGCACCCGAACGTCCACGCGCCCTGCGCCTGCCCGCGGGCCAGGGGCGCCAGCTGCGCGACCAGATGGCGAGCTGGAGCCGCCAGCTGGAGGCGGAGATCCCCAAGCGCCTGGCTGCGCCGGACGTGAAGAACGAGCGCGAGCGCATCCACAAGCGCTACCAGAGCGACGAGGCGCGCGCCTTCAGCCAGTTGGCCGACTTCGCGCGTGCACGGCGGTTTCGCCTGTCGCGTGAACAGGGGCAGATGGTGTTCACCCTGCTGGGCCCGGGCGGCGAGCCGCTGACGGAGGCCGATGGCGCAGCGCTGGGCGCACCCGAGCGCGCCGCCATCGAGTTGGCCGAGCAGGAGCTGCGTGCGGAGATCGTGCGTTTCCTGGAACAGACCCGCCCGCTGGAGCGCGCGCGCGACGATGCGCTGGCGCAGCTTCTGCGCCAGAGCGCCGGCCCTCTGGTGACGCACGGCCTGGACGACATCCGCCAGGGCCTGCGCAAGCAGATCAAGGACGCGGTCAAGCTGGGACGCTGGCTCGACCAGGTGCAGCGCGAGGTGCTCGACGACCTTGAGCTCTTCGTGCCTCACGAAGGCGAGCAGCCCGACGATCCGCAGGAAGAGGAGCGCCGCGACCAACTGGCCAACCTGCTGGCGCTGTGCCAAGTGAACTTGGCGGTGGACAACGCTTCCCTGAAGGGCGCGCCAGTGGTGGTCGAAGACAACCCGCAGCTGCGCAACCTGTTCGGCCACATCCAGTACGAATCCGGCGAAGACGCGCCGTATGCCGATTTCTCCAGCATCCACGCCGGCGGCCTGCTGCGTGCGCACGGCGGCTACCTGATGCTGTTCCTGCGCGACCTGCTGGGCGATACGCCGCTGTGGGAGCGGCTGCGCCGCTTCCTGCGCTGCAGCCGCCTGGCGGTCGAGGACACCGCCGCCAGCCATGGCGGTGGTGGGCCGACAGTGGCGCTGCAGCCCGAGGGCGTGGATGTGGACGTCAAGCTCGTGCTGATCGGCACCGCCGTCGAGTATTACGTGCTGCAGGAGGGCGACGAAGACCTGGCGCAGCGCTTTCGCGTGAAGGTGGACTTTGCCGAGCGCTTCACCGCCAGCGCCCAGACGCATTACGCCAGCGCCGTGTTCATCGCACGCGCGTGCGCCCGCCGCGGCCTGCCGCACTGCAGCGCCGCGGCCGTGGCCCGCCTGCTGGAATTCACCCACCGCGAGGCCGACGACCAGTCGCGCCAGAGCGCGCGCTTTTCCCTGCTGGAAGCCCTGCTGCTCGAAAGCGCGGCCCAGGCGCGGGCACGCGGCGCGGCGCTGACCGATGCGGCCGACGTGGAAGCCGCGCTGATCGCCAAGCGCCAGCGCCACAACGCCCCCGAGGAGGCATTGCACGAATCGATTGCCGAGGGCGAGTTGCTCATCACGCTGGACGGCACGCGCGTCGGCCAGTTGAATGCGCTCACGCAGATCGACCTGGGCGACTACCGCTTCGGCTTTCCGGTGCGCATCACCGCGCGCACGCATGCGGGCCAAGAAGGCCTGGTCAACATCGAGCGCGAGGTCGAGCTGTCCGGCCCGATCCACGACAAGGGCGTGCTCATCCTGCACAGTTATTTCAGCGCGCTGTTCGGACACCTGGCGCCGCTGGCGCTCAACGCGTCCATCGTGCTGGAGCAGGAGTACAGCGGCATTGAGGGCGACTCGGCCTCCTGCGCCGAGCTGTATACCCTGCTGTCGTCGCTGTCGGGCCTGCCGCTGCGCCAGGACATCGCGGTTACCGGCGCGCTCAACCAGCACGGTGAGGTGCTGCCCGTGGGCGGGCTGAACGAGAAGATCGAGGGCTGGTTCCGCGTGTGCGCGCACGCGGGCCTGACCGGCACGCAGGGCGTGCTGATTCCGGCCCGCAACCAGCGCCACCTGATGCTCTCGCCCGCCGTGGTGGATGCGGTCGCGGCGGGGCGCTTTCACGTCTATACGGCGCAGCACGTCAGCGAGGGCATTGCGCTGCTCACTGGCACGCACGCGGGCCTCACCCCCGGCGAGCCGTGGGAAGGCAGCGTGCGGGCGCGCGCCGAAAGCACGCTGCTGGCCTACCGCCGCGCATGGCAGGCCATGGCGCTGGGGCGGCGGCGCGTGCCGCGCAGGCTCGGCGGCAGCCTTTGAAAACCGCCCGGCGTTGCGGTGGGCCGGGCCTGGCTTATCCATATTGGCTATAAGAACAATCCGATTCTGTCGTTGATGAGGCTCAAGGGCGCGGGACAATTACGCCCTTCCCTGAACGACTGTTTTCGAGATCGCCATGAAAAAACTGCTCGCCCTCGCGGTATTCGCCACGGCCGCCCATGTGGTCCCTGCGGCGTGGGCAGCCCAGCCACTGCTGACGCCCGCCGAACTGAAGACCCAGACAACGCAGGCCACGCCGCCGCGCGTGATCGACATCCGCGACCCCGCCAGCTACGGCGCCCAGCACATTCCGGGTGCGGTGAATGCCCCCTACGGCAAGTGGCGCGGCCCCGCCAGCAACCCGGGTGAACTACCCGACCTGCCCCGGCTCACCGCGCTGGTGCAGTCGCTGGGGCTCACGCCCACCACGCATGCCGTGGTGGTCTCCACGGGCGCAGACCCGACGGATTTCGGCGCGGCGGCGCGCGTGTACTGGACGCTGAAACTGCTGGGCCTCAAGGAACTCTCCATCCTCAATGGCGGCATGAAGGCCTGGGGCCAAGCCCAGCTTCCGTTGACGGCCGAGGTGCCACGGGTCGCGGCCAGCCAGTACACGCCCACGCTGGACACCCGCCTGCTGGCCACGCGCGAGGACGTGGGCCAGCACATTCGCCTGAGCAACGCCGCACTGGTGGATTCGCGCCCCGATGCCTTCTACCAGGGCAAGGTGCGTGCGCCCGCGGCCAAGGTATCTGGCACCCTGCCGGGCGCACAGCAGCTGGACTTCAACCAGTGGTTCGTTCCCGGCACCTCCACCTTCGTGGATGCGGCGACGGCCCGGCAGATCGCCGCCAAGGTCAAGCGCGAACAGGGCCAGGACATGGTCGCGTTCTGCAATACCGGCCACTGGGCGGCCACCGACTGGTTCGGCCTGTCCGAAGTGGCGGGCCTGCCCGGCGTGAAGCTGTACGCCGGCTCCATGGTGGACTGGACCCAGTCCCAGGAGCCGCCGCTGATGGCGAACCAGCCCACCCGCGCCGAGGCCCTGGCCTACGACGCCAAGCAGTGGTGGGAACGCAAGCTCAAGTAAGCCAGCCCACTGCGCTGGGCAGCTGACAGCTTCATAGTCAAATCGGCCTCTAGCGCTTGCCAGGCAAGCGCTAGCAGCTCACTTTTTTGAATCTCTAGCCCTCTTCCATGAAACGACTCCCTCTTGCGGCCCTGCTGGCCATTTTCTTGGGCTGGCTGCTGTGGACCGTGTCCGTGCGGCAAGCGGCCCTGTTCGCCGTAGGTCTGGGCCTGGGCGCGGTGCTGGCCGGCCAGCGCTTTGGCTTCACCACGGGCTGGCGCATGCTCATCGAGGACAAGGACGCCAGCGGCGTCATGGGCCAGCTGCTACTGCTGGCACTGGCCGCCGCACTGGCCATGCCGCTGCTGGGCCACTTCCCTGAACTGACGGCCGCCCTGGGCCCACCCAGCGTGAGCCTGCTGGTCGGCGCCTTCGTGTTCGGGCTGTGCATGCAGATTGCCGACGGCTGCGGCAGCGGCACGCTGTACAAGGCGGGCCTGGGCATTCCGATGAACGCGGCGATCCTGCCGCTGTTCGCGCTGGGCAGCTTCCTGGGCTCGATGCACCTGGGCTTCTGGCTGGACCTCGGCCGCGCGCAGCCCGTCGGTTTGGTCACCCGCTTCGGTTGGCAACAGGCACTGTTGATCACGCTGGCGGTGCTGGCCGTGGTCGCGGTGGCGGTGCGCTGGTATGCACGCCGTGCCCAGAGACCGCAAGGCACGCAGCCCCAGCCGCTGCTGGTGCGCAGGTGGATCGTGGGCGCCGTGCTGCTGGCGCTGCTGGCCACGCTGAACCTGGTGATCGCCGGCCAGCCTTGGGGTGTGGTGTACGGCTTTGGCCTGTGGGCGGCAAAACTCGCCCAGGCCAGCGGTGCCGCGGACCTGGCGGGCAACTGGTTCTGGAGCCAACCCGGCAACGCCGCCCGCCTGCAGGAGACCGTGCTGCTGGACGTGACCAGCATCACCAACATCGGCATCCTCGGGGGCGCTCTGTGGGTGTCGGCCGGCAAACCGGTCACGGCCAAGGCGCTGACGGGCACGCAATGGGCCGTGGCCCTGGTCGCGGGCCTGCTGCTGGGGTACAGCTCGCGCCTGGCCTTCGGCTGCAACGTCGGCGCCATGCTGTCGGGCATCTCCACGGGCAGCCTCCACGGCTGGATCTGGGTGCCGCTGGCCTTCGCAGGAACGATCTTCGGCCTGCGCATCCGCCGCCATTTCGGCTTCTGAACCGGAGGAGCACAACGCCATGACACGACACACCACACTGCGCCTGACCTTCTGGGCCGTGCTCGCCGCCTTCCTGGCCTGGGACTACAGCAACTCCGCCCCGGTGGACCTGCGCTTCGAGGCGCCGCTGATCGCGGCCGGCTCGGGCAAGGCCGCCTCGGGCGGGCATTGCTCCATGCCGGACTGACGTCCTTCTCCGCGCACAACGCAACAAGGCCTCCACACGGAGGCCTTGTTGCTTAGCGCGGCGAGCGGTATCAGGGCGTATCGGCAGACGGCTTGGCCACCTCGAACCCGGCGTCCTGCCAGGCCTGCAGCCCGCCCAGCAGCGGGCGCACGTTGGAAAAACCTGCGCGCTGTAGCTGGCGCGCCAGCCGGGCGGCCGATATCTCTGCCGGGCAGTCGCAATAGATGACCACGCCGTGCGGATGCGCGTCGTGCGGCAATAGATGGGCGTGGGGCGCTGCCGCATCCCGGGGGCGCAGCTCCCACGCCTGGGCGCCGGGAATATGGCCCGAGCTGTAGGCCTGACCCGTGCGTACATCGATCACCGTGGGCATGACCCCCTGGGCCTGCATGCCGCGCAACTCCTGCACCGACACGCGAGGCATCTTCAGCGAGCGCACCGTGCGCTGGCGCTGCCACCACTTGCGCAGAATGAACACGCCCAGCCCCACCGCCAGCAATACCAATCCCCCCTGGCCCAGCGCTGTGAGCACGGCCAGCAGGTCCTCGACCGTGGTGCTGAACAGCGATCCCAGCAACACTGCCGAGCCCACCCAGATCAACGCGCCCAGCGTGTCGTACAGCACGAAGACCGACCGCGGCGTGCCCACCACACCCGCAAGCGCACTGGCGATCGACGCCAAGCCTGGAACGAACTTGGCAATCAGCAGCGACTTGGGGCCCCAACGGCCGTAGAGCGATTCCGTCTGGCGGATGCAGGCATCAGGCGACAGCGAAATGCGGCAGATGCGCCCCAGCACACGATGGCCGTAGGACTTGCCGGCCTGGTACCACAGCAGGTCGGCAATGAGCGCGCGGCCGCCACGGCCAACAGCACGATGCGTGCGCCATGCTGCCAGTCGTCGCCCGCTACCGCGCCGGTGACCACCAGCACTGGATAGGCGGAAATGGGCGCACCCAGCTGCTCGATCAGCACGTTCAGGAACACGACGCCCAGGCCGTATTCGCGAATCAGATCCACCAGAAAACCCATGTCGCGGTTCCCTTCATGCCGTGCCGGCGTCACCGCTGACGCCCAGGCAATGCAAGCCTCACATGCTAGCTGCAACGGCTGCGCCGAGTGAGACCTGAAATAAGGAAACTGCGTTGCGTGGATGGCAACAATGCAGGCACACCGCGCAAGCCGTGCGCCGCTTCATCCCTGCGCGGGCTGGCCCTGCAAAAAGCGCTGCACCCAGGCCAGTTGCTGCGGCACGTTGAGCGCGGGCGCGTGGCCGCAGCCCGGCACCTCGACCACCTCCAGCAGGCCGCGTGCGCCCGGGCCCCGGCGCTGCATCTCCTGCACCACCGCGGGCAGCACCAGATCGGACTCGGCCCCGCGCAGGCACAGCACGGGAATGTCGAGCCGGTCGTAGTGCGGCCAAACGAGATAGTCGTTCTCATGCCGCGTGAACTGCTGCACCATGGCCGGGTCGTAGTGCGGGGTCACGCGCCCATCGGGCAGGCGGCGCAGCGAGGTCTCGGTAAGGCGCAGCCACTGCGCATCGCTGAGCCAGCCGAACGGCGCGTAGGTGCGGCGAAAGAAGGCCTCCAGCTCCATCACGGTATCGAACTGGGGCGGCTGGCCCGCATAGGCTTTGATGCGCTCCAGCGCGGGGCCGGCCAGCTGCGGGGCATTGTCGTTGAGCACCAGGTGCGTGATGCGCCCGTGCAGGCGCGGCGCCAGCAGGCCGGCGGCGCACACGGTGCCGATGGCGCCGCCCATCGACGTACCCACCCACTGCACCCGTTGCACATCCAGCTGATCCAGCAGCTCCTCCACAACGCGTGCATAGAAAGCCAGCGTGTATTCGCGCTGCGGATCACGGCTCCACTGGCTCAGGCCGCGACCCAGGGTGTCGGGGCACAACACGCGCCAGCCATGGGCCGCCAGGTGTGCGGCCAGCTCGTCCATGTCGCGTCCGGTGCGTGCCAGGCCATGCCAGGCTACCACCACCGGCGCGCCGGGCGCGCCCCAGTCGGTCAGGTGGATTTCATAGCCGGCGCAGCGCACGTAGCGCGAGACGAAGGACATGGTGCAGCCTTTGTGCAGGGAGAGTGTGATCGCCGCGGGCGGCGAGACCCTGGCGCATCTGGGTGTTGGGAATCACCTCCTCCACCATGCGGCCCACGAAGTCATGGACCGAATGCACGCCCAGGTCGGGCAGGAAGCGGCGGTAGCCCTCGTTGACCCACACAATGCGCCCGCTCAGGTCCACGAGGAACATGCCCTGGCTCATGGTGGAAAAGAGCTGGAACATGGAGCGCGCAGCCAGTTCCAGGATGCCCTGCGCATCCAGCGGCAAGGGCGAGGCGTCGGTATGCAGGGGCATGGTCGGATGGTAACGCCGGCGTTCGACGCGCATTGCAAATTAATAAGAACCATTCTCAACATAGAGCTATACTCCGCGCCTGTGCAAGCGTGCTCTCTGGTGGGGAGGTCCCGGGGGCGGCCGTCCCCCGGGCGCTGGCCGCGCTGCGCTTGCGCGGCGGTACCCGGCGCACTCTTTCTAGGGCCGCGCGCGCGCCGGCGCGGGTAGCGCCGCCGCGCAGCGCTCCATCAACTCACATCGTCCACGCTCTGGCGCGCATGGGCCAGGTTGCGCTCGGCCCAGCGGCGCAGCACGCGCGGCACGATGAGCACGGCCAGCACGATCACCAGCAGCGTCACGGCCATGGGGCGCTGCAGGAAGATCATCCAGCTGCCCTCGCCGATGGAAATCGCGTTGCGCAGCTGCGCCTCGGCCAGCGGCCCGAGGATCATGCCCACCACCACGGGCGCCGTAGGGAAGTCGAAGCGCCGCATCAGCACGCCCAGCAAGCCGATGCCGTACAGCAGGAACAGGTCGAACGTGCTCTGGCGCATGCCGTAGGCGCCCACCGTGGCAAAGATCAGGATGCCGGCGTAGAGCTGCGGGCGCGGAATTTTCAGCAGCTTCACCCACAGCCCCACCATGGGCAGGTTCAGCACCAGCAGCATGATGTTGCCGATGTACAGCGACGCGATCAGCGCCCACACCAGCGTGGCCGATGTGGTGAACAGCTGCGGGCCGGGGTTCAGCCCATAGTTCTGGAAGGCCCCCAGCAGCACGGCCGTGGTGTTGCTGGTCGGGATGCCCAGTGTCAGCAGCGGAATGAGCGCCGCGGTCACCGTGGCGTTGTTGGCCGCCTCGGGGCCCGCAACCCCTTCGATCGCGCCACGGGTGCCGAACTCGGCCTTGTCCTCGCCCTTGGCCAGACGCTTTTCGGTCGCGTAGCTCAAGAAGGTAGGAATCTCCGTCCCCCCCGCCGGGATGCAGCCGAAGGGCGTGCCGATCACGGTGCCGCGCAGCCATGCGGGAATGGACCGGCGCCAGTCGCGCCGCGTCATGTGCACACGGCCCATCTGGTTCTGCGACTCTTCCACCCGGCCCTCGTACAGCGCCGCATACAGCACCTCGGCCACGGCGAACAGGCCCACGGCCACCAGCACGATGTCGATGCCGTCCAGCAGTTCCATCTTGCCCACGGTGTAGCGGGCGGCCCCCGAGATCTGGTCCATACCCACGCAGCCCAGCGCCAGGCCCAGGAACAGCGCCGTCATGCCGCGCAGACTGCTCTGGCCCAGCACCGCGCTCACCGTGGTGAAGGCCAGCACCATCAGCATGAAGTATTCGGGCGGGCCGAGCTTGACCGCGAACTCGGCCACGCCCGGCGCGAACAGCGTCACCACCACCGTGGCGATGGTGCCGGCGACGAACGAGCCGATGGCCGACGTGGCCAGCGCCGCGCCCGCGCGCCCGCTCTTGGCCATCTTGTTGCCCTCCATGGCCGTGACCATGCTGGCGGTCTCGCCCGGCGTATTCAGCAGGATGGACGCCGTGGAGCCGCCATACATGGCGCCGTAATAGATGCCCGCGAAGAAGATCATCGAGGCGGTCATGTCCACCTTGGCCGTGATGGGCAGCAGCATGGCCACCGCCACCGCCGGCCCGATGCCCGGCAGCACACCCACGGCCGTTCCCAGCGCGCAGCCCACCAGGGCCCACAGCAGGTTCGCCGGCGTGATCGCCGTGGCAAAGCCTGCGAGCAATGCGTCAAAGATTTCCATAGCACTCAATCCCCGGTTTGAACGCGGCCTGCGCCGGCGCCATCGAAGCAGCCAAAGTCAGCATGCATGTGCACTCTCCCGCGCCCTGGCCTACAGCCACCCGGTGGCGGTCAGGCCCGGCAAGTTGATTGCCAGGAACTGCGTGAACAGCCAGAACACCGGCGCGGAGATGGCCAGCCCGGTCGCCACATCCACGGCCAGCACGCGCGGCGACAGCAGGCCCGTCTGCCCGCCCGCGCGGCGCAGCCCCTGCACGGCCAGCGCATAGCACAGCGTGCAGCCCACGATGAAGCCCAGCTCCACGATCAGCGCCGCATTCAGCAGAAGCCCCGCCGACACCCAGGCAAAGGGCCCCCACGCCGCGTGCGGCGCGCCGCCCGGGTCGGCCGCTTGGCGGTAGCCGCCCGTGGCAGCCTCCCAGATCAGCCAGCCGCCACACACGGCCAACACCAGGGCGCAGGCCCACGGCAGAAAGTTGGGCCCCACGCCGCCATAACCGGCGTTGCCGGGGATCTCCAGCGCGCCCCAGGCCATGGCCGCGGCCACCAGGATGACGCCCGCACCCACGGCGGCCTGCCAGCCGGGCGATGGCACGGCGCTGGCGGGTGCAACGGAGGGAGGGGAAGAGGAAAGCTCAGACATGGCTGCGGCCTCCGGGATGGCGCCGCACCGCGGCGGCGCAGGTTTTAAACAAAAAACGGCCCTAGCGCTTATCCATCAAGCGCTGACAGCTCTCAAAAGAGGAGCGCCGCAGCACACTGCGGCGCCGCCAGGCTTAGACCATGCCCGACTTCACCATGGTGGCCCGCAGGCTGGCGAACTCGCTGTCCACGAAGTTGGCAAAGTCGTCGCCGGCCAGCCACGCGGGCGTCCAGCCGTTCTTCTCCAGCGCCTCGGCCCACGCCTTGCTCTTGACGGCCTTCTCCACCATTGCCACCAGCGCCTTGCGCTGCTCGGCCGTGATGCCGGGCGCGCCGTACACACCGCGCCAGTTGCCGATCTCGACGTTGATGCCCTGCTCCTTGAGCGTGGGCACGTTCACGCCCTTCAGGCGCTGGCCCGAGGTCACGCCGATGGGCTTCATCTTGCCCGCGGCGATGTACTCGGAGAACTCGCTGTAGCCGCTGCCACCCACTGTGACGTTGCCGCCCAGGATGGCCGCCGTCGCCTCCCCGCCCCCACGGAAAGCCACGTAGTTGATGCGCGCCGGGTCCACCCCCACTTCACGGGCGATCATGGCCGCCGCGATGTGCTCGGTGGAGCCGCGCGAGCCGCCGCCCCACTTCACGCTGCCGGGGTCCTTCTTGAGCTGCGCCACCACCTCGGCCATGCTCTTGAAGGGCGAGTTGGCGGGCA
Organism: Diaphorobacter sp. J5-51; assembly: GCF_001023515.1. Lineage (NCBI taxonomy): Bacteria > Pseudomonadati > Pseudomonadota > Betaproteobacteria > Burkholderiales > Comamonadaceae > Diaphorobacter > Diaphorobacter sp. J5-51. Next base: position 167,714 of record NZ_JSYI01000130.1, read on the forward strand.
GCACGAAGACGTTGTATTCGCTGGTCAGCCGCGCGATCGGCGTGGCCTGGCTCAGGTTGACCGGCGGCTTGCCGGTGATGATGCCGCCCAGCATCACGGCGCCCATCACCATCAGCGCGTTCGGGTCGCCCTTGGAGCCGTTCACGAACTGCGCCAGGCCGATGGCGCCGGCTGCGCCGCCCTTGTTGTCATAGGTCACGCTGGAAGCCACGCCCGCATCCTGCAGGGCCTTGCCCAGGGCGCGGCCCGTGGTGTCCCAACCGCCGCCGGGGTTGGCGGGCAGCATCATCTTGATGGCCACGGCGGCCTGGGCCGACAGCGGCAGGCTGCCCGCGGCGGCCAGTGCCGCCAGCGACTTGAGAAAGGTATCGCGACGCATGTTGTCTCCTTGCTTGTTAGAAAAAGGGAACGCTGACCGGCGCGATGATGCGCGCGCAAGCTGTCAAACGGCTGTCCACGGCACCAGGGTTAACACCGAGATCTGCGCGCCAACCGCCACCCGCCGCAAACGCGTTCTAATCCGCGGATGCAACTGCTTCTCGTCGAAGACGACGCCACCATGCAGGCTACGCTGCAGCGCTCGCTGGCGCGCCGCGGCATGGCTGTCACCGCCCTTGCGGACGGGCGCGCCGCGCTGGCCGAATGGCGCGCGCACCCGCCCGACGCCGTGGTGCTGGACCTCACCCTGCCCGGCCTGGACGGCCTGCAGGTACTGCAACAGGCACGCGCCGGCGGCCTGCGCACCCCCGTGCTGCTGCTGACCGCGCGCGGCACCGTGGGCGACCGCGTGCTGGGCCTGAACGCGGGGGCCGACGACTACCTGCCCAAGCCCTTCGACCTGGACGAGCTGGAGGCCCGGCTGCGCGCCCTGCTGCGCCGCAGCGGCGGCGATGCGGCAGATGACAAACAGGCCTCCAACGCCCTGGTGATGGGCGCCCTGCGCTATGAAAAAGAAAGCGGCGCCATCTATCTGCACGATGCGCCCATGGACCTCACCCCGCGGGAGTTGGCGCTGCTGCGCACCCTGCTGGCCCAGCCGGGGCGCGCAGTCGCCAAGGAGCGGCTGTATGAGCTGGTCTTCCCCGGCCAGAGCGAGGTGCAGTACGAGGCCATCGAAGTGGTGGTGTACCGCGTGCGCAAAAAACTCGCAGGCACCGGCGTGGCCCTGATGACGCTGCGCGGCCTGGGCTACCTGCTCAAGTCAGAGACATGAAACAGCCCGTGAGTCGCTGCGCGCCTTCCGCCCCCAGGCGGGCGATGCCGCAGGCCCGGCCGGGCCCGCTGCGCGGCGCGCGCTGGCATGGTTTGCGCCACCGCCACCGGACAGGAGCCGGCGCGCCTGTGCGCCAGGCTCCCCACCACGCACAACGCAGCCGGGTGGCGGCATGACGCGCCCGCAGTCGCTGCGCCGCCAATTGCTCGTGGGCATCCTGCTGCCCACGCTGCTCTTCGTGGGCGTGAACACCTACAGCCTGCACCGCCAGGCGCTGGCCGCGCTGCACACTGCCTATGACCGCACGCTGCTGGCTTCGGCCAAGACCATCAGCGAGCAGCTGGACGTGCGCGGCTGGGACGACATGGCCGAGCTGCGCGCCATCGTGCCCTACGCGGCGCTGGAGGCCTTCGAGGCCGACAACCAGAGCCGCATGTTCTACCGCGTGTCCAACCTGCGCGGCGACTTGATTTCCGGCTTTGCCGAACTACCCGCCTGGCACGGCACCATCCCGCAGCGCCCGCCCTATGCGGCGCTCGTGGACTTCTATGACGACCGTTTTCGCGATCAGCCCGTGCGCGTGGCCGTGCTGCTGCAGCCCGTGGCCAGCAGCGAGGGCCGCGGCATGGCCGTGATCCAGGTGGCGGAAACACTGGAGCTGCGCGAAGCGGCGGCCCTGCAGATCCTGCACACCACGCTGGCGCGCCAGGCGCTGCTGCTGGCGCTCATCGCGGGCATCGTGGTGCTGGTGGTGCAGCGCGCCACGCAACCGGTGCGCCAACTGAGCAGCGACCTGCAGGCACGTACCGAAGGCGACCTGGCCCCCCTTGCCGCCCCCACCGCGCCGCGCGAGTTGCAGCCGCTGATCGACGCCACCAACGCGGTCATGCAGCGCCTGTCGCGCCTGCTCGCCCACCAGCAGCGCTTCGTGCGCGACGCGTCACACCAGCTGCGCACGCCGCTGGCCGTGCTCAAGACGCAGGTGCAGTCCGCCCTGCGCGGCGACCTGCCGCCCACGCAGGCGCTGCAGGAAATCGGCCACACCGTGGACCGCGCCACGCAGCTGGCCAACCAGATGCTGGCGCTGGCCAAAGTGGAGCAGCTGCGCCAGCAGGGCGAGGTGCCCGTGACGCGGCTGGACACAGTGCTGCGCGAGATGGCGCTGGAACTGTCGCCGCTGATCGCACAGGGCGACCTGGACTTCGGCATCACTACCGACGCCGCGCCCATCCACGCGCACGAGTGGATGCTGCGCGAGCTGTGCCGCAACTTGCTGCACAACGCCATACGCCATGCACCGCCCGGCACCGAACTCGCCGTCACGCTGCACCGCGAGGACGGTGAGGCGGTCCTCACCCTGGCCGACGCCGGCCCCGGCATCGACGACGAACTGGCGGCGCGGCTGTTCCAACCGTTTTCGGCCGGCGACGTGCGCACGGGTTCGGGCCTGGGCCTGGCGATTTGCCAGGAGATCGTGCACGCGCTGGGTGGCAGCATCGCCCTCGCCAATCGCCAGGCGGACGGCCGCGTGCTGGGCCTGGACGCCGTGGTGCGGCTGCCACTGGCCGGCGCCTGAACCGTTTTTCACGCACGCCGCCCCAGGCAAAATCACGCAGATGACGACACCGCCCGATGCAATGCGCCTGGACAAATGGCTGTGGTGCGCGCGCTTCTACAAGACCCGCAGCCTCGCCGTGGAAGAGATCGGCAAAGGCCGCGTAACCGTCAACGGCCAGGCGGCCAAAGCCGCGCGTGAACTGCGCGCGGGCGACACCGTCGCGCTGCGCCAGGGCGCGGTCGCCCGCACGGTCGTGGTGCGCGCCTTGAGCAACTTCCGCGGCCCGGCACCCGTGGCGCAGCAGCTCTATGAGGAAACGCCCGAAAGCCTCGCCGCGCGCGCCCAGGCCGCCGAAGCGCGACGCCTGGCGCCCGAGCCGGCCGCCGCGCTGCGCGAGGGCCGCCCCACCAAGCGCGACCGCCGCTCCATGGACCACCTGCGCCATGACTGGGACGACCGCTGGAGCGCCTCCATCGACGACTGAGATGGGCATGGCTTGGGCACAGCGCCGCAGCCTGTGGCAGCCAGCCGCCAAAGCCCCACGACGCGAAAGCACAGCGCGCCCACACGGGGCGTGTGCGCTATGCCCGAAGCTATGCCCAAAGCGCTATGCCCAAAGATCAGGCCGCCAGGCGCTCATCCTGCGCCGCGTCATGCCATGCGTCACCCTCTCCCGCCAGCAGCACCAGGTCCTGCGCGGGCCGGTCACACGGCGATGCGCGAAAGCGCACGGCAATGTCCGCGGCCGCGGGCGAGAAGAACAGCACCACGCGGTCCTCGGCCGCATCGAAGTGCGAGAACAGCGCCCGCCCCGTGCCGGGCTGCGCCATGAGGAACCTCGCCATGAAAACCTGCTGAATCTGCCGCAGGGGCTCGAAGGCCTGTTGCTCGTTGCCCAGTTGCAGCGTGTACCAATGGCTCACATCCCACCTCGTTTGCCGAAAAAAGATGCACGCATGGTAGACACGCCCGCTGCGGCGGGGCGGTTCGCCAGGGGCGCATCACGGTGTAGGACACAGCCGGCCCGACGGCGTTGCGCCGGCGCCTGGTCCCGCGCTGTCAGGCGCCCTTGGCCGCCCCGCTGACCCGGTACGGCGTAAAGCCCGCCATGTCCTCGTTCACCTCCAGCGGCCGGCCCACCGGCGGAAACGCGCGCTGCGGGCATGCGGTGCGCTCGCACACCTTGCAGCCCATGCCGATGGGCACCGGCGCCTCGGGGTCGGCCAGGTCCAGCCCGCGCGCATAGACCAGTTGGCCCGCGTGCTGCACATCGCAGCCCAGCGCCACCGAGAAGGTCTTGCCCGGCGCGCCCCAACCGCCGGTGCTGCGCGTGACGGTGCGCGCGATCCACAGGTACACGCGCCCGTCGGGCATGCGCGCCAGCTGCCGCACGATGCGCCCGGGCTGGGCAAAGGCCTCGTACACGTTCCACAGCGGGCAGGTGCCGCCGATCTTGCTGAAGTGAAAGTGCGTGGCCGACTGGCGCTTGCTGATGTTGCCCGCCCGGTCCACGCGGATGAAGAAGAACGGCACGCCGCGCGCGCCGGGGCGCTGCAGGGTGGACAGGCGGTGGCACACCGTCTCGAAGCCCACGCCCCAGTGCTGGCCCAGGCGCTCGATGTCGTAGTGCAGCGCCTCGGCCGTCCGCAAGAAGGCGCCGTAGGGCAGCAGCAGCGCGCCCGCGAAGTAGTTGGCCAGGCCGATGCGCGCCAGCGTGCGCGCCGCCTCGCCCGACAGCGCCGCTCCCTGCACGCTGTGCTGCAGCAGGTGCGGCACTTCCAGAAAGGCCAGTTGCGTCGCCATCTGGAAAGCCCGCTGCGCGCCCTGCAGCGTGGGCGACAGGTACAGCACGCGTGCGGCGGCATCGAAGCGCCGCTGCACGGCGGCGCCCTCGCCTGCCTCGTCGCCGTCGCCGCCCTGCAGCAGCGCGACACGCACACCGTGGGCCTGCTCCAGCTGCGCCTGCAGTGCGGCGCCGGCCGCGCCAGGCACCAGCCGCCACTGGGCGGCCAGGTGCTCGGCCGCGTCATCCAGCTCGGCGATGTGGTTGTGGCGCGCGAAGAAGAAGTCGCGCACCTCCTCATACGCCATGGGCGGCGCCTGGGCCGTGCTGGCCGCGCCGCCGCGCTCGTCGCCGTAGTGCGCGGCCAGCGCCTCCAGGCGCTCGCGCGCCTCGGCGCGGCCGCGGTGCAGCGCCAGCAGCACGCGCGCCACGGCGGGCATGTTGGCGGCCAGCTCGCGCACCTCGGCCAGCGAGACGGCATCGGCCGGCGCGCCGGGCGGCAGGTCGGCCAGCACGTCGCGCAGGCCGGCGATCAGGCGCGCCTCGTCGCCCTCAGAAAAGTGCTGCACGTCCACGCCGAACACGGCGTTGATCTTGAGCAGCACCGGCACCGTCAGCGGGCGCTGGTTCTGCTCGATCTGGTTCAGGTAGCTGGCGGAAATCTCCAGCGCCCGCGCCAGCGCCACCTGGGTCAGGCCCCTCTCCTCGCGCAGGCGGCGCAAGCGCACACCCATGAAGGTCTTTTTCATTCCAATCTTTCGCAAACTTTGCAAAACACCCCGCAAGCCTTCGCAATCGTTCGCCAATTCAGGGCTTACGGGGGGCATCCATTGTGCGTAGATTGCGAAGCATGACAAGCCCCGCAGGCACCCTCGAAACCCGCGACATGGTCTTCCCCGCCCATGCCAACCACCACGGCACGCTGTTCGCCGGCCAGGGGCTGGAGCGCATGGCGCGCGCCGCCTTCCTGGCCGCGCGCGACGCCGCCGGCTGCGACGTGGTGATGGCCGCCGTCACCGGCGTGCAGTTCTGCGCCCCCGTGCCCGTGGGGCGGGCGCTGGCGCTGCGCGCCTGGGTCAGCCGCGTGGGGCGCAGCTCGCTCACCGTGTGCGTGCACGGCCTGGCCCAGGCACCGGGCTGCCCGGACGAGCTGGCCCTGCAGGGCGTCTTCGAGATGGTGGCCGTGAACGCCCACGGGCGGCCCACGGCCATCGGGCATACCTACCTGAACACCCCGCCACACCCCTTCCGACAGGAGACTCCATGAGCACCACCGACACCGCAACCGCCCTCCCGCGGGCCAAGAAATCCGTCGCCCTCTCGGGCGTGGCCGCCGGCACCACCGCGCTGTGCACCGTGGGCAGGAGCGGCAACGATCTGCACTACCGCGGCTACGACATCCTGGACATCGCCGAGGTCTGCGAGTTCGAGGAGATCGCCCACCTGCTGGTACACGGCAAGCTGCCCACGCGCGCCGAACTGCGCGCCTACAAGGCCCGGCTGCGCGCGCTGCGCGGCCTGCCCGGCAGCGTGAAGGCCACTCTGGAGCAACTGCCCGCGGCCAGCCACCCCATGGACGTGATGCGCACCGGCGTATCCGCCCTGGGCTGCGCCCTGCCCGAGAAAGACGACCACAGCCTGGCCGGCAGCCGCGACATCGCGGACCGGCTGCTGGCATCGCTGGGCAGCATGCTGCTGTACTGGTACCACTTCAGCAACTCGGGCCGGCGCATCGCGGTGGAGACACAGGACGACTCCATCGGCGGGCATTTCCTGCACCTGCTGCACGGCGACAAGCCCTCGGACGGCTGGGTGCGCGCCATGCACACGTCGCTGAACCTGTACGCCGAGCACGAGTTCAACGCCAGCACCTTCGCCGCGCGCGTGATCGCCGGCACGGGCAGCGACCTGTATTCCTGCATCGCCGGCGCCATCGGTGCGTTGCGCGGGCCCAAGCACGGCGGCGCGAACGAAGTGGCCTTCGAGATCCAGAAGCGCTACGACACGCCCGACGCGGCCGAGGCCGACATCCGCCGCCGCGTGCAGGCCAAGGAGGTGGTGATCGGCTTCGGCCACCCGGTCTACACCGTGAGCGACCCGCGCAACGGGGTCATCAAGGCCGTGGCCAAGCGCCTGTCGGATGCCGCCGGCTCGACCAAGATGTACGACATCGCCGAGCGGCTGGAGCGCGTGATGTGGCAGGAAAAGCAGATGTTCCCCAACCTGGACTGGTTCAGCGCCGTGAGCTACCACATGATGCAGGTGCCCACCGCCATGTTCACGCCGCTGTTCGTCATTGCCCGCACCAGCGGCTGGGCGGCGCACGTGATCGAGCAGCGCGCGGACAACAAGATCATCCGCCCCAGCGCCCACTACACCGGCCCCGACGACCAGAAGTTCGTGCCCATCGAGGAACGCGTTTGACAAAAACCATAGCTGGCAGCGCTTGCCGTTAGTGGATTTCCAGCACTTTTTGCATGAGATTTGTTGACAGGCAAGCGCCAGCAGCTATCAAAACAAGAGCACCACGATGACCACGAACACCGCCCACCGCAAACCCCTGCCCGGCACGGCGCTGCAGTTCTACGACGCGCGCGAGGCCGTAGAGCAGCTCAGCCCCGGCGCCTGGGCCACGCTGCCCTACACCGCCCGCGTGCACGCCGAGAACCTGGTGCGCCGCGCCGACCCGGCGCAGTTGCCGGACTACCTGCGCCAGCTGATCGAACGCCGGCGCGACCTGGACTTTCCCTGGTACCCCGTGCGCGTGGTGTGCCACGACATCCTGGGCCAGACCGCACTGGTCGATCTGGCGGGCCTGCGCGATGCCATCGCCCAGCAGGGCGGCGACCCCGCCGCCGTGAACCCGGTGGTGCCGGTGCAGCTCATCGTGGACCACTCGCTGGCCGTGGAGTGCGGCGGCCATGACCCCGAGGCGTTCACCAAGAACCGCGCCATCGAGGACCGCCGCAACGAGGACCGCTTTCACTTCATCGAGTGGACGAAGAAGGCCTTCGCCAACGTGCAGGTCATCCCGGCGGGCAACGGGATCATGCACCAGATCAATCTGGAAAAAATGTCGCCCGTCGTGCACGTGCAGGACGATGGACAGGGCAAGGTCGCCTTTCCCGACACCTGCGTGGGCACCGACAGCCACACGCCCCATGTGGACGCGCTGGGCGTGATCGCCGTGGGCGTGGGCGGGCTGGAGGCCGAGGCCGTGATGCTGGGCCGCGCCAGCTGGATGCGCCTGCCCGACATCGTGGGCGTCAGGCTCACCGGCAAGCGCCAGCCGGGCATCACCGCCACCGACATTGCCCTCGCGCTGACCGAATTCCTGCGCAAGGAGAAGGTCGTGGGCGCGTACGTGGAGTTCTTCGGCGAGGGCGCGGACAGCCTGTCGATCGGCGACCGCGCCACCATCAGCAACATGTGCCCCGAATACGGCGCCACCGCCGCGCTGTTCTTTATCGATGGGCAGACCACGGCCTACCTGCGCCTGACCGACCGCGGGGAAAACCAGGTGCGGCTGGTGGAGACCTACGCCCGCGCCGCCGGTCTGTGGGCCGATACCCTGCGCGAGGTGCGGTACGAGCGCACGCTGCACTTCGACCTGTCCAGCGTGGTGCGCAACATGGCCGGTCCCAGCAACCCGCACCGGCGCCTGCCCACCACCGCGCTGGTGGAGCGCGGCATTGCCGACGCCAGCAAACTGGAGAGGGCCCGCGCCGAGGAAGCCAGGGGCCTGCTGCCCGACGGCGCGGTCGTCATCGCCGCCATCACCAGTTGCACCAACACCAGCAACCCGCGCAACGTGATCGCCGCCGGCCTGCTGGCGCGCAACGCCCGCCGCCTGGGCCTGCGGCGCAAGCCCTGGGTCAAGACCTCGCTCGCGCCCGGCTCCAAGGCGGTGGAGCTGTACCTGCAGGAGGCCGGCCTGCTCCCTGATCTGCAGGCGCTGGGCTTTGGCATCGTGGGCTTTGCCTGCACCACCTGCAACGGCATGAGCGGCGCGCTGGACCCGCGCATCCAGCAGGAGATCCTTGACCGCAAGCTCTACGCCACCGCCGTGCTCTCGGGCAACCGCAACTTCGACGGGCGCATCCACCCCTATGCGAGCCAAGCCTTCCTGGCGTCGCCGCCGTTGGTGGTGGCCTACGCGATCGCGGGCACGGTGCGCTTCGACATCGAGCGCGACGTGCTGGCCGTGGTGGAGGGCCGCGAAATCCGCCTGAACGACCTATGGCCCAGCGACGAGGAGATCGACGCCATCGTCGCCAGCGCCGTGAAGCCCGCACAGTTCCGCGCCGTGTACCAACCCATGTTCGCCCTGCGCAAGGGCGATGGCGAGCGCGCCGCGCCGCAGTACGACTGGCGCCCGCAGTCCACCTACATCCGCCGCCCGCCCTACTGGGACGCCGAAGGCGTGGGCGCGCTGGCCGCCTACCCGCGCACCCTCCAGGGCATGCGCCCGCTGGCGCTGCTGGGCGACAACATCACCACCGATCACCTCTCGCCGTCCAACGCCATCCTGCCCGCCAGCGCGGCGGGCGAATACCTGGCCCGCATGGGCGTGCCCGAGGAGGACTTCAACTCCTACGCCACGCACCGGGGCGACCACCTCACGGCCATGCGCGCCACGTTCGCCAACCCGCAACTCGTCAACGAGATGGCCGTGGTCGATGGCCAGGTGAAGAAGGGGTCGCTGGCCCGCATCGAGCCCGAGGGCCGCGTGACGCGCATGTGGGAGGCCATCGAGACCTACCTGCACCGCCGCCAGCCGCTGGTCATCATTGCCGGGGCCGACTACGGCCAGGGGTCGAGCCGCGACTGGGCCGCCAAGGGCGTGCGGCTGGCGGGGGTGGAGGCGGTGGTGGCCGAGGGCTTCGAGCGCATCCACCGCACCAACCTCATCGGCATGGGGGTGCTGCCGCTGGAGTTCCTGCCCGGCACCAACCGCCACACGCTGCAGTTGGACGGCACCGAAACCTACGACGTGGCCGGTGCCCTCACGCCGCGCGCCACCGTCATCCTTGCCATCCGCCGCGCGCAGGGCGAGACGCAGCAGGTGCCCGTCACCTGCCGGCTGGACACGGCCGAGGAAGTCTCGGTCTATGAAGCAGGGGGCGTGCTGCAGCGCTTCGCCCAGGACTTTCTGGCCCAATCAGCTTCCAGCGCCCGTCTGACAAGCGCAACCAGCTATTAAAACAAGAGCAAACATGGCACCACAGATCAGGATCCCCGCCACCTACCTGCGCGGCGGCACCAGCAAGGGCGTGTTCTTTCGCCTGCAGGATTTGCCCGCGGCGGCGCAGCAGCCCGGCGCAGCGCGCGACGCGCTACTGCTGCGCGTGACCGGCAGCCCCGACCCCTACGGCAAACAGATCGACGGCATGGGCGGCGCCACCTCGTCCACGTCCAAGGCGGTGATCGTCTCACCCTCCACCCGGCCCGGGCATGACGTGGACTATCTGTTCGGCCAGGTCGCCATCGACAGCCCCTTCGTGGACTGGAGCGGCAACTGCGGCAACCTGTCGGCCGCCGTGGGGCCATTCGCCATCGCCAGCGGCCTGGTCGCGCCCGGGCGCATTCCGCACGACGGCGTGTGCACCGTACGCATCTGGCAGGCCAACATCGGCAAGACCATCGTCGCCCACGTACCCGTCGCAGGTGGCCAGGTGCAGGAGACGGGCGACTTTGCGCTGGACGGCGTGGCCTTCCCCGCCGCCGAGGTGTTGCTCGAATTCCTTGACCCGGCCGATGGCGGTGAAGGAGGCGAAGGCGGCGGCAGTGCCCTGTTCCCCACCGGCCAGCTGGTCGATACGCTGGACGTGCCAGGCGTGGGCCGCTTGCAGGCCACGCTCATCAACGCGGGCATCCCGACCATCTTCCTGAACGCCAGGGACGTCGGCTGCACCGGCACCGAGCTGCAGGACGCGATCAATGGCGATGCCGCGGCCCTGGCCCGCTTCGAGGCCATCCGCGCCTGGGGCGCAGTCAAGATGGGCCTGATCCACGACGTGGCAGAGGCCGCCACGCGCCAGCACACGCCCAAACTCGCCTTCGTCGCGCCGCCAGCGGACTACGTCGCCTCCAGCGGCACGGCAGTGCGCGCGGCCGACATCGACCTGCTGGTGCGCGCACTGTCCATGGGCAAGCTGCACCACGCCATGATGGGCACGGCGGCCGTGGCCATCGGCGCCGCTGCCGCCGTCCCCGGCACGCTGGTCCACCAGGCGGCCCGCGGGGGCCCGCGCACCGCCGTGCCGGGATCGGTGCGGTTCGGCCACCCCTCGGGCACGCTGCGCGTGGGGGCCGAGGCCGCGCTGGTGAACGGCCAGTGGCGCGTCACCAAGGCCCTCATGAGCCGCAGCGCCCGCACCCTGATGGAAGGCTGGGTGAGAGTGCCGCCAACCCCGTGAGCAACTTCGTCATGTCCCCCTTCTCCCACGCTTCGCGCGGCATGGGGGACGCCGCCAGCGCGGCAGCGCGGCGCGGCCGGCACAGGCCCCCGCGCCGCGGCCGCTAGGGCCTGTTCACACTATTTTTGCCAGTGCGAATGGCGTGAAAACCGCGCCAATCTAGGCGCGTGACGACGCCAAGGCCGGGGCCTTGGCTAGGAGGGCAACGACGAATGGCGCGGTTCTCACTCCGTTCCCTCCGGGTTGCGATCAAAAAGGGCCATTCGCGGCGTTGCCAAGCCTCGCTGGGGTAGCACCCCAGCTTCGTTTGGCGCCTTGCGCCTGGCCCTTTTTGATCGCAACGCATCTGGCAAAAATAGTGTGAACAGGCCCTAGCCCCGGCCGGGGGCGCACCCGATTTCAGCAATGCGTTCCATGCGCGCGCAGAGCACCCTCCCTGAAGGAAACAGCCATGCAGTCCACCAAGCAACAACTCAAGGCCCTGGCCGAAGCCCGGCGCGGCGTCATCGTGCCGGGCGCGTTCAACGCACTGTCGGCCAAGGTCATCGAAGATCTGGGCTACGAGGCCCTCTACGTCACCGGCGCGGGCGTCACCAACATGGGGTTCGGCCTGCCCGACCAGGGCTTCATGGGCCTGACCGATATCGCCGACCACACGGCCCGCATCCGCGACGCGGTGGAGCTACCGCTGATCGTGGACGCGGACACGGGCTTCGGCAACGCCCTCAACACCTACCACGCCGTGCGCACGCTGGAGCGCGCCGGCGCCGACTGCATCCAGCTCGAAGACCAGGTGAGCCCCAAGCGCTGCGGCCACTTCAGCGGCAAGGCCGTGATCGAGACCAGCGAGATGGTGGGCAAGATCCGCGCCGCTGTGGATGCGCGGCGCGACGGCCTGCTGCTGGTCATGGCGCGCACCGACGCCGCCGCCGTGCAGGGCTTCGACGCCGCCGTGGAGCGCGCGCAGGCGTACGCCGAAGCGGGCGCCGACATCCTCTTCGTCGAGGCCGTCACCACCGCCGACGAGGTGCGCACCCTGCCCCAGCGCCTGCAAGTGCCCCAGCTCATGAACATGGTCATCGGCGGCAAGACGCCCATCGTGGGCGCCGAAGAACTGGGTCGCCTGGGCTACGGCTTCGTGCTGTACGCCAACGCCGCGCTGCAAGGCGCCGTGGCCGGCATGCAAAAAGTGCTGGCCCAGTTGCGCGACGCGCGCGAGGTGCGCGAAGACCCCACGCTGGTCGCCCCGTTCGCCGAGCGCCAGCGGCTGGTGGGCAGACCGTTCTGGGATGCGCTCGAAAAGAAATACGCATGAAATCAGGCGCTAGCGCTTACTGGACAAGCGCAAGCAGCTATCAAAACTACAGCAACTCCACCCCCTTGAGCGTGACGAAACTCGTCTCGCGCGTCACGCGCACGAAGTCCTGCAGGAAGGGCCTGGGCGAGAGCTGCGGCAGGCAGGCCGCGTGCAGTTCGCCGCGCAGGCCCCGCGCGCCGATGGGGCGCGCGGCCACGTAGCCCCGGTCCAGGTAGCCTTGCACCGCCCACAGTGGCAGGGCGGCCACGCCCCGGCCGCTGGCCACGAGCTGCAGCATGGCCACCGTCAGCTCGGTGGTGCGCCGGGGCGGGCGCACGCCGGCGGGCTCCAGCACCTGGCGCACGAGGTCCAGCATCTCGTCGGGTACCGGATAGGTGATGAGGGTCTGGTCCGCGAAGTCCTGCGCCTGCAGAAAGGGCTTGTCCAGCAACGGGTGGCCGTGGGCCAGCAACGCGCGGATCTCGAAGCCGAACAGGGGGTGGTAGTCCACGGCGCCCGCCTCCCCGGCGTCCAGCTCGGAGACGATGGCCAGGTCCGCCCGGCCCTGGTGCAGCAGGCCCACGGGGTCGGCGTGGAAGCCGCTCACGATGTCCAGTTCCACCTCGGGCCAGCGTGCGCGGAAGGCGTCCATGGCGGGCATCAGCCAGTCGAAACAGGTATGGCACTCCACGGCGATGCGCATCTGCCCGCCCTGCCCTTGGGACAGGCGCGCCACGTCACGCTCAGCCGTTTCCACCTGCGGCAGCACGGCGTCGGCCAGTTGCAGCAGCCGCGCGCCGGTGGCGCTGAACTGCGGCGGCACGGACTTGCGCTCGAACAGCGGCGTGCCGTAGCGGTCCTCCAGCAGCTTGATTTGGTGCGACAGCGCCGATTGCGTGAGGTTGAGCAGCTGCGCCGCCCGCACCAGGCTGCCGCTATCACGCAGGGCCTGCAGCGTGCGCAGATGGCGGATCTCCAGGATGGATTGCATTATTAAAACTATTCAAGTTGAAAAGACAAAACTTTCGTTTGAATCATAAACACACTTGGCCGACCATCGCGGTTTTCTCTTGCAAAAGGACTTCCGCACCATGGCCGCCTCCCCCATCCTCACCCATACGCTGGGCTTTCCCCGCATGGGCGCGCAGCGCGAACTGAAACTGGCGCTGGAGCGCCATTGGCGCGGCGAGATCGACGCCGCCGCGCTCGAAGCCGTGGGCGCCCAACTGCGCGCACGCCACTGGCAGGCCCAGCGCGACGCGGGCCTGGCGTTCGCGACCGTGGGCGACTTCGCCTACTACGACCACATGGCCCACCACATCCAACTGCTGGGTTGCGAAAGCCCGCGGTTTGGCTTCACCCCCGGCACGCCGGAGCTGGCACGCTACTTCGCCATGGCGCGGGGCGTGCAGACGCTGTCGGGCCATGGCGACCACGCCCCCGGTGGCACCTGCGGCGCAGGCTGTGCGCACGCGCCGCATCCCGGCGAAGGCCAGCCCGCGCTGGAGATGACGAAGTGGTTCGACACCAACTACCACTACCTCGTGCCCGAACTGCACGCCGACACTGCGTTCCGCCTGGGCAGCGAGCGCCTGTTCGCCGAAGTGGCCGAAGCGCAGGCGCTGGGCCACCGCGTAAAGGCGCAGCTTGTGGGGCCGCTCACTTTCCTCTGGCTGTCCAAGGAGAAAGGCGAAGCCCCATTCGACCGGTTGGACCTGCTGGACCGCCTGCTGCCCGTGTACGCGCAGATACTCGCGCGCCTGAAGGCCGAGGGCGTGGAGTGGGTGCAGATCGACGAGCCCATCCTGGGCCTGGACCTGCCTGCCAGCTGGACGCAGGCCTTCGAGCCCGCGTACTGGCAACTCGGCAAGGCCGGCCCACAGGTGCTGCTGGCCACCTACTTCTCGCCCCTGGAGAACCATCTGCGCCTGGCCTGCCAGTTGCCCGTGGCCGGCCTGCACGTGGACGCCGTGCGCGCCCCGCAGGAGCTGACGGGCGTGGCCGACTGGTTGCCGGCCTACAAGGTGCTGTCGGTGGGCGTGGTGGACGGTCGCAACATCTGGCGTACCGACCCCGACGCGGCCCTGGCCCTGCTGCGCCCCGTGGCCGCCAAACACACCGGACCGCTGTGGGTGGCGCCCTCGTGCTCGCTGCTGCATGTGCCCGTCAGCCTGGCGGGCGAGGATGCGCTGGACCCCGAGCTGCGCGGCTGGCTCGCCTTCGCCACCGAGAAGCTGGACGAGGTGGCCCTGATCGCCGGCCTGCTGGACGGCCGCGTGGCCGGCAGCGACCCGCGCCTGGCCGCCGCGCGCGCCGCCATCGCCAGCCGCCGCGCCAGCCCGCGCGTGCACCGCCCCGCCGTGGCCGCCCGCCTGGAGGCGGCACCCGAGGGCTGCGACCGGCGCCGCTCGCCCTTCCCCATACGCCAGCAGGCGCAGCGCGCGCGCCTGCGTCTGCCGCCGCTGCCCACCACCACCATCGGATCCTTCCCTCAGACCCCGGCCATCCGCGCAGCACGTGCGGCCCACCGCCGTGGCGTACTGGGTGAGGCCGAATACCAGGCACAGATGCGCGCCGAGATCGAACACGCCGTGCGCAAGCAGGAGGAACTGGGCCTGGACGTGCTGGTGCACGGCGAGGCCGAGCGCAACGACATGGTGGAGTACTTCGGCGAGCAGCTGGACGGCTTCGCCTTCACGGCCAATGGCTGGGTGCAGAGCTACGGCTCGCGCTGCGTCAAGCCCCCGGTGCTTTACGGCGACGTGGCCCGCCCGCATGCCATGACGGTCGACTGGACCGTCTACGCCCAAAGCCTCACGGACAAACCCCTGAAAGGCATGCTCACGGGGCCGGTGACCATCCTGCAATGGTCCTTCGTGCGCGACGACCAGCCGCGCAGCCGCACCTGCGAGCAGATTGCCTGGGCCATTCGTGACGAGGTGGCGGACCTGGAGGCGGCCGGGATCGCCATCGTGCAGATTGACGAGCCCGCCATCCGCGAAGGCCTGCCGTTGCGCCGCACAGGCTGGAAACCGTACCTGGACTGGGCCACGCGGGCCTTCCGCATCAGCGCCTGCGGCGTGCAGGACACGACGCAGATCCACACCCACATGTGCTACAGCGAGTTCAACGACATCCTGCCCGAGATCGCCGCCATGGACGCCGACGTCATCACCATCGAGACCAGCCGCTCCGACATGGAACTGCTGCGTGGCTTCGGCAGTTTCAAATACCCCAACGAGATCGGCCCCGGTGTCTACGACATCCATTCGCCACGCATACCCGGCTCGCAGGAGATGGCGCGCCTGCTGCGCAAGGCGGCCGAGGTGGTGCCCGCACGCAACCTCTGGGTCAATCCTGACTGCGGCCTCAAGACCCGCAACTGGCCCGAGACCGAGGCCGCGCTGCGCCACATGGTGCAGGCCGCGCGGGCACTGCGCTCCGCCATGGCCTCCGCTTGACGGCGGGCAACCATCAACCCTGCGCCGCGTCAGTGCATGGCCCGCATCGACCGGCATGGCGGCACAATGCGCCGCCATGCTCTATAACGCCCTCAAGCTCACCCACGTGCTGTCGATCATCGTCTGGATCGGCGGCATGGTCTTCGCCCATTTCTTCCTGCGCCCCGCCGTACAGATGCTGGAGCCGCCGCAGCGCGTGGCGCTGATGCACGGCGTGCTGCAGCGCTTCCTGGGCGCGGTCGCCATCGCCATCGTGGCCGTGCTGACGAGCGGGCTGGGCATGATCGGCGCGGTGAGCATCGGTGCGGGCGGCGCGTTCTCGATGCCGCTGGACTGGACCATCATGGCGACCCTCGGCATCGTGATGATGGGCATCTTCGCCTACATCTACTTCGCGCTGCTCAGCCGCCTGGAGCAGGCCGTCGCCGCCTCCGACTGGCCGGCAGGCGGCCTGGCGCTGGCAAGCATCCGCGCCTGGGTTGGCGTGAACCTGCTCATCGGCGTAGTGATTGTGGTGCTGACGCTGCTGATGTGAGACGCGCGGCGGCACCACATCGCCGCCGGCATAAAAAAACGCGCCATGAAGGCGCGTTTTTTGTTTGGCGGAAACGGAGGGATTCGAACCCTCGATGAGGCTCTACACCCCATACTCCCTTAGCAGGGGAGCACCTTCGGCCACTCGGTCACGTTTCCAATCCCGCTATTGTAGCCTCATTTCAAGGCCATTTCGGCGAAACTTCAGGCGGCAGCCTGGTCCAGCTCGAACGCCTTGTGCAGCGTACGCACGGCCAGTTCCACGTACTTCTCGTCGATCACCACGGAGGTCTTGATTTCCGACGTGGAGATCATCTTGATGTTGATGCCCTCTTCGCTCAGCGCGCGGAACATCTTGCTGGCCACGCCCACATGGCTGCGCATGCCGATGCCGACGATGCTGACCTTCGCGATCTTGGCATCGCCCACGATTTCCTCGGCGCCCAGTTGGGGCAGCACCTTGTCTTTCAACAGATCGATGGTGCGTTGGTAGTCATTCCGATTCACCGTGAAGCTGAAGTCGGTCTTCCCTTCCTTGCCCATGTTCTGGATGATGACATCCACATCGATGTTGGCATCAGCCACCGCGCCCAGGATCTGGTAGGCGATACCGGGGGTGTCGGGCACGCCGATCACGGAGATCTTGGCTTCGTCGCGGGTGAAAGCGATGCCGGATACGACGGCTTTTTCCATTTGTTCGTCTTCCTCAAAGGTGATCAGGGTGCCGGACTTGGCTTCCTCGTTGATGTCGATGTCCCAGGACGTGAAGCTGGAGAGCACGCGCAGCGGCACCTTGTACTTGCCGGCAAATTCCACCGAACGGATCTGCAGCACCTTGCTGCCCAGGCTGGCCATCTCCAGCATTTCCTCGAAGCTCAGCGTCGTCAGGCGCCGCGCCTCGGGCACCACGCGCGGGTCGGTGGTGTACACGCCATCCACGTCGGTGTAGATCAGGCATTCGTGCGCCTTCATCGCGGCGGCGATGGCGACGGCCGAGGTGTCGGAGCCGCCGCGGCCCAGCGTGGTGATGTTGCCGCCCTCGTCGATGCCCTGGAAGCCCGTGACGATGACGACCTTGCCCGCGTCCAGGTCGGCGCGCACGCGCTTGTCGTCGATGGACTCGATGCGCGCCTTGGTATAGCTGTTGTCGGTGCGCACGGGCACCTGCCAGCCGGCGTAGCTCACCGACTCCATGCCTTCGGCCTGCAGCGCGATGGCCAGCAGGGCCGACGAGGCCTGCTCACCCGTGGCGGCCAGCATGTCGAGCTCGCGGTGGTAGGCGGAGGTAATGCGCGAGGGCGTGAGCTCCTTGGCCAGGCCCAGCAGGCGGTTGGTCTCGCCACTCATGGCGCTGGGTACCACCACCATCTGGTGGCCGGCCCGCGCCCACTTGGCCACGCGCTTGGCGACATTGCGGATGCGCTCGGTGGAGCCCATCGAGGTGCCGCCGTATTTATGAACGATCAGTGCCATGGAATTTCTGGAATGGCAGGGACGCAGATGCGCGGCGCTATTGCAAAAGCTGTTCTGGCGCGCCGCCGTCCCGTGCGGAAATGGGGACCAAAACCTGTTGATTGTACCAACCGAGCACCTCCGCCTCGCGGACCACATAGCCCCCGCCCACCTTCAGGTGAATGCGGTGCCCGCGCGTGGCACATGCGGCCAACTGGTCCTGCAATTCGTTCAGCTGTGCGGCCGTAGGCGTGGTGGCGTGGTGCACGCGCAGCCAGTGGCGCAGCACGTTCGCCTGGCGCGCCCTTCCCAATGCACGCAGCGCCGCGATGCGGGGCGGCTGGCCGATGGCCGCTGCATCGGCGGCGGCCAGTTCCTGCAGCAGCTCGCTGGCCTGCGCCGCGTGTTCGCAACTGCGCGCAAAGGTGTCACGAAACTGCGGGAACGCCTGCTGCAGCGCCGGCAACAACTGGCGGCGGATGCGGTTGCGCGTGAAGCGCTCGTCGGCGTTGGTCGGGTCTTCCACCCAGCGCTCGCCACGCGCGACCAGCCAGGCGCGCACGTCGGCGGCTGCCACGCGCAGCAGCGGCCTGCACCAGTCCATGCCCGCGCGCTGCCACTGCGCCGGCATGGCGGCAAGCCCGGCTACGCCCGCGCCCCGCGATAGGGCGAGCAGCAATGTCTCGACCTGGTCGTCCGCATGCTGCGCCATCGCTATTGTTTTTATAGCTATTTGCGCTTGACAGTCAAGCGCCAACGCCTCAAAAGCCTTGTAACGCACCTGGCGTGCCGCATCCTCGGGGCTTTGTCCGGCAGCATGGCGCGCATCCACGCGGCGCACCCACAGCGGTATGCCCAGCCGCTCACACAAGGCCACGCAATGCTGCTCAAACCCGTCGGCCGCCGCCTGCAATCCATGATGCACGTGGAAAGCCACCACCTGCCCCGGCCAGCGCGCTGCGCAGGCCAACAGCAGTGCCGTCGAATCTGCGCCGCCGCTGAGGGCCACGGCCAGGGGCAGACGGGGCCGGAAGGCCGCGACTGCGGCGTCGAACGACTGGGTCAAGCGTCCCTCCTGCGGCGGCAGTGCGGGCGCGGTGGCGTATGGGCAGGCATGGCGGCCCGATTATCGGCGCGCGCCAGCGCCCCGCCACGCTAGCGCTGCAGTGCCAGCGGCGCCGCCCGACCGGCGCTTGCGGCCTCGTCGTGCAGCCGGAAGGTACCCACCACGTCGGACAGGCGTACGGACTGGTCTTTGAGGCTGGCCGCCGCTGCGGCGCTTTCTTCCACCAGTGCGGCGTTCTGCTGGGTCATCTGATCCAACTGCGCCACGGCCTGGCCTACCTCGCCAATGCTGGTGCTTTGCTCGTTTGTGGAAGCGGTGATCTCGGCCATGATGTCCGTGACGCGCTGCACCGACTGCACGATGTCCGCCATGGTGGTGCCCGCATCGTGAGAGACTTCCACAGAGACATACGTAACCCTTCTTCCTGCAGCGATGCGCGTCCGCACGAGGAAAGATAATACGTTTTGATACAAGTAAGTCACAAAAAAAGGCGGGGATTCCCCCACCTTTTTTCAAGGATCGGCGCGACGCTGAGCGCGCGTGCGCCTCCCTCCTTAGCGGCTGTCCGCCTTGGTGTCCGTGAAACGGCCGTAGCTCTGCAGGCGCTCGTAGCGGCGGTCCTGCAGTTCCTTGGGCTTGAGGTCCGACAGCTGGCGGTAGGCATCGCCCAGGGCACGCTTGAGGAAGGCGGCCATCTGCTTGTGGTCGCGATGCGCGCCCCCCACGGGCTCGTTCACGATCTTGTCCACCAGACCCAGGGCCTTCAGGCGGTGCGCCGTGATGCCCATGGCCTCGGCGGCGTCCTGCGCGCGGTCGCTGGTCTTCCAGAGGATGGACGCGCAGCCCTCGGGGCTGATGACCGAGTAAATCGAGTACTGCAGCATGATGACCTGGTCGGCCACGCTGATGGCCAGCGCGCCGCCGGATCCGCCTTCGCCGATCACCGTGGTGATGATCGGCACTTCCAGCTGGGCCATCTCGTAGATGTTGCGGCCGATGGCTTCGGACTGGCCGCGCTCCTCGGCGTCGATGCCGGGGTATGCACCGGGCGTATCGACAAAAGTGAACACGGGCAGCTTGAACTTCTCGGCCGTCTTCATCAGGCGCAGGGCCTTGCGGTAGCCCTCGGGCCGGCTCATGCCGAAGTTACGCGCGGTGCGCTCCTTGGTGTCGCGGCCCTTCTGGTGGCCCAGCACCATGCAGGCGTGACCGTTGAAGCGCGCGAGGCCCCCCACGATGGACTGGTCGTCCGCGAAGTGCCGGTCGCCGTGCATTTCCACGAAATCCGTGAAGATCTCGCGCACGTAGTCCATGGTGTACGGGCGCTCCGGATGGCGCGCGATCTTCGTGATCTGCCAGGGGGTCAGGTCACTGTAGATGTCCTTGGTGAGCTGCAGGCTCTTCTTGCTGAGCTGGTCAATCTCCTCGGAGATGTCCACCGCGCTCTCGTTCTGCACATAGCGCAGTTCTTCGATTTTGGATTCCAGCTCGCCAATGGGCTGCTCGAAGTCCAGAAAGGTCTTTTTCGCCAACTTGTTTTCTCCTCGGGGCGGTGCCCGGTACCGGCCGCCCTGCGTTGTTCAGTAGTCCACCGGCAGGGGGGCGAGCGACCGCCAAATATACCAACTCGCCACGCTGCACCAGGGTTTCCACGCATCAGCCACTTCGCGCGCATCGCTGCGGCTGACCGGGTCGCCCGAAAAATAATGCTGGCTGATGCCCTGGATCAGCGTGGCATCGTCCAGCGGCAGCACGTTCGGCCGCGCCAGATGGAAGATGAGGAACATATCCGCCGTCCAGCGGCTGATGCCGCGGATCGCCACCAGCTCGGCAACGATGGCCTGGTCGTCCATCTGGTCCCACTGCTTCACGTGCAGCCGGCCGCTGTCGAAGTGCAGCGCCAGGTCCACCAGGTACTCCACCTTGCGTGCCGACAGGCCGGCCGCACGCATGTCGTCCACCTTGAGCTTGAGCACGCTGCGCGGCGTCATGCTGCGCGACAAGGCGGCGAACTGGTCCCACACCCGCTGCGCCGACGCCACCGACACCTGCTGGCCCACGATGGAGCGCGCCAGCGTGGTGAAGGCGTCGCCGCGCTGGCTCAGGGCCACGTTGCCCACCTGGGGAATCAGGCGACGCATCACGCGGTCCTTCTTGGTCAGATGCCGGCAGGCCTCTTCCCAATAGCTGGGGGGCGTGAGGGACGGAGGTGCATCCGCTATTTTTTTAGTAGCTGCCACCACTTACCCCACAAGCCTTACATGCCAATTTAAATCGAAACCCATTTACTGAGCCGCCTCCCAGGTCGTGCCCGAGGCGGAGTCCTTGAGCACGATACCCTGCGCCAGCAGATCATTGCGGATGCGGTCGGCCTCGGCGAAGTTCTTGGCCGCCTTGGCGGCGGCGCGCGCGGCGATCTGCGCCTGGATGGCCGCCTCGTCCAGCCCGGCGCCTGCTTTCAGAAAGTCCTGCGGGTCCGCCTGCAGCAGCCCCAGGTGGCCGCCCAGCGCCTTGAGCAAGCCCGCCGCGGCGGGCGACTTGCTGCGGTTCACCTCACCGGCCAGGTCGAACAGCACGGCCACCGCTTCGGGGGTGCCGAAGTCCTCGTCCATGGCCGCCTTGAAGCGGGCGGCGTAGCCTTCGGCCCAGTCCACCTCGACCGGGGCCGGTGCCACCAGGCTCAGCGCGGTGTACAGGCGCTTGAGCGCGGCACGCGCATCGTCCAGATGCACGTTGCTGTAGTTCAGCGGGCTGCGGTAGTGGCTGCGGACCACGAAGAAGCGCACAGTCTCCGCGTCGTATTCCTTGAGCACGTCGCGGATGGTGAAGAAGTTGCCCAGGCTCTTGGACATCTTCTCGTTGTCCACGTTGATGAAGCCGTTGTGCATCCACAGCCGCGCGAACGGTTTGCCCGTGGCGCCCTCGCTCTGGGCGATCTCGTTCTCGTGGTGCGGAAACTGCAGATCGGCGCCGCCACCGTGGATGTCGAAGCTCTCGCCCAGCAGCGCGCAGCCCATGGCGGAGCATTCGATATGCCAGCCCGGGCGCCCCTCGCCGAAGGGGCTGCGCCACTTCACATCGGCCGGCTCTTCGGGCTTGGCGGACTTCCACAGCACGAAGTCCAGCGGGTCGTGCTTGCCGTCCTGCACGGCCACACGCTCGCCGGCATTTAGCTCGTCCAGCGACTTGCCCGACAGCTTGCCGTAGCCGGGGAACTTGCGCACCGCATAGTTCACGTCGCCGTTGCCCGCCTGGTAGGCCAGGCCCTTGCCCTGCAGCGTGCCGATCATGTCCAGCATCTGCGGCACATAGGCGGTGGCGCGCGGCTCGTGCGTGGGACGCTCAATGCCCAGCGCGTCGGCGTCCTGGTGCAGCGCGTCGATCATGCGGTCGGTCAGGCTGCGGATGGTCTCGCCGTTCTCCACCGCGCGCTTGATGATCTTGTCGTCGATGTCGGTGATGTTGCGCACGTAGGTCACCGCCAGGCCGGATGCGCGCAGCCAGCGCTGCACTACGTCAAAGGCGATCATGGAGCGCGCGTGGCCCAGGTGGCACAGGTCGTACACGGTCATGCCGCACACGTACATGCGCACATGGCCGGGTTCGAGCGGGGAAAACTCCTCCAATGCACGCGACAGCGTGTTGTAGATACGCAAGCTCATGGATGACGGGTCCAGGGAATCGGTGGGGGCGGATGGGTGCGGTGCGCGCCCGGTGCGGCGCGCGACTCAGGGCGGGTGCGCGCGATGGGCGCTGCCGCGGGGCGTGCAGGCGGTCTGCCGCAAGGGCGGCGGGCCCGCCATCAGGAGCGGCAACAGCGTACCGGCATGACAAAACCCCTCCGCTACAATCGGTCGCAGTATAAGCCCGCACCGCGGCCCAACCGCGCTGCCCCGTCTCTCCAACCCCTCCTCCATGACTCCTGCACGCCGACCCGCCCTCCGCTGCCTGCATCTGCTTGCCGCCACTGTGGCCCTGCTCGCAGCTTCATGGGCCCAGGCGGACGAGTACGCCGACATTTCCCGCCTGCTCCAGCTGGGCAAGCCCGCCGAAGCCATCGTGAAGCTGGACCAGCGCCTGGCCGCCACCCCGCGCGATCCGCAGCTGCGCTTCCTGCGCGCCGTGGCGCTGGCCGATTCCGGCAAGCCGGCCGAAGCCATCGATGCCTTCGTGCAGCTGACCGAGGACTACCCCGAGCTGCCCGAGCCCTACAACAACCTGGCCGTGCTCTACGCCAGCCAGAACCAGTTGGAAAAAGCCCGCGCGGCGCTGGAGACGGCGATCCGCACCAAGCCCGACTACGCCACCGCCCACGAGAACCTGGGCGACATCCACGCCAAGCTGGCCAGCCAGTCGTATCTGCGGGCGCAACAGCTGGACCGTGCCACGGCCGCCTCGGTGGCGCCCAAGCTCAAGCTGCTGCGCGAGCTGTTCGCCGCCGAATCGAAACCCGCCGCACCCCAGGCCGCCACCCCGGCCAGCCGCTGAGGCGCGCCGTCTTGCGCGCCGGCCCCGACCCCGCATAGCCGGGCGCCGCGGGCCCCCTATCCCTTTCGATCAAGGAGCAACCATGATTTCCAGAAGAAATATCACCCAAACGCTTGCTGGATGTGCGCTAGCAGCTATTTTTACAGTAGCAAATGCCCAGACCGCCGGTGCCGCAGCACCCCAGGTCAAGCTCGCCACCAGCCTGGGTGACATCGTGGTGCAACTGGACCCGGCCAAGGCGCCCAAGACGGTGGAGAACTTCCTGGCCTACGTGGCCGACAAGCACTATGACGGCACGGTCTTTCACCGCGTGATCGATGGCTTCATGATCCAGGGTGGCGGCTTCACGGCCGACATGCAGCAAAAGCCCACCAAGGCCCCGATCCCGCTGGAAGCCGCCAACGGGCTGAAGAACGACAAGTACACCATCGCCATGGCCCGCACGGCCAACCCCAATTCGGCGACCAGCCAGTTCTTCATCAACGTGGCGAACAACGCCATGCTCAACGCGCCCCAGCCCGACGGCCACGGCTACGCCGTGTTCGGCAAGGTGGTGAGCGGCACCGAGGTGGTGGACAAGATCAAGGCCGTAGCCACCGGCAACCGCGGCATGCACCAGAACGTGCCCACGACCCCCGTGGTCATCCAATCTGCAACCCTGGTCAAGTAACCTGAAAGGACACCCGCCATGAGCAACCCGCAAGTCGAACTGCACGTCACCATCAACGGTGCCGAAACGGCCACCCAAGGCGTCATCACGCTGGAACTGGACGCCGTGAACGCCCCCAAGTCCACCGCCAACTTCCTGAACTACGTGAACAAGGGCTTCTACGACGGCACGATCTTTCACCGCGTGATCAAGAACTTCATGGCCCAGGGCGGCGGCTTCACGGCCGACATGAAGCAAAAGCCGACCGACGCGCCCATCGAGAACGAGGCCGCCAACGGCCTGAAGAACGACAAGTACACCATCGCCATGGCCCGCACCGGCGACCCGCACAGCGCCACGGCACAGTTCTTCATCAACGTGGTGGATAACGCCTTCCTGAACCACACCTCCCCCACACCACAGGGCTGGGGCTACGCCGTGTTCGGCAAGGTGGTCAAGGGCGAGGACGTGGTCGACGCCATCAAGAAGGTGCGCACCACGCGCAAGGGCTTCCACGACGACGTGCCCTTCGACGCCGTGGTGATCGACAAGGCTGTGGCGCTGTAAGCCCTGCGATGACACCATCCGTGCCGCCGATGGACGAGCTGGCCGCGCCAGCCGCGTGGCGCACGGTGGACTTCATCTCCGACCTGCACCTGGAGCCAGCCCAGCCCTCCACGGTGCAGGCCTTGCGGCAGTACCTGCACAGCACGCCCGCCGACGCGGTGTTCCTGCTGGGCGACCTGTTCGAGGTCTGGGTGGGCGACGACGCCATCGACGAGCCGGGCAGCTTCGAAGGCGCCTGCTGCGCCCTGCTCGCCCAGGCCACGCACGCGAGGCCGCTGTATTTCATGCACGGCAACCGCGACTTCCTCGTGGGCGAGGGCTTCACGCGCCACACCGGTATACCCGTGCTGGCCGATCCCACGGTGCTCACGTTCGCTGGCCGGCGCTGGCTGCTGTCGCATGGCGATGCGCTGTGCCTGAACGATGTGGAATACCAGCGCTTTCGCATCCTGGCACGCAACCCGCAATGGCAGGCCCAGTTGCTGGCGCGCCCGCTGCACGAGCGCCGCGCACAGGGCCGCAGCGCCCGCAGCGAGAGCGAGGCGCGCAAGCAGGCCGGCGCCGCGGTCTATGCCGATGTGGACAGCCCGGCCGCCATCGAGTGGCTGCGCGCCGCGGGGGCCCAGGCGCTCATCCACGGCCACACCCATCTGCCGGCAGACCATGTACTGGCCCCCGGCCTGGCGCGCCACGTGCTCACGGACTGGGACCTGGACGCCCACCCGCCGCGCGCCGGCGTGCTGCGCCTGACGGCCGAGGGCTTGCAGCGCCTGCCGCTCGTCCCCACGTAGCGGCATGGCACGTAACCGCGCACCCCTGCACTTCCTTCGCCAACTGGCCCTGCGCGTACGCGCCACCGTGGCCCCCCTCCCCGACATCTCCGCGCAACTGTGGTTGCAGACCCTGCGGCGCTACCCATTCCTGCAAGCGCTGCCACTGCATGACCAAGGCAAGCTGCGCGCCCTGAGTGCGCTGTTCCTGGACCGCAAGGAGTTCACCGGCGCCCATGGGCTGGTGGTGACCGATGCCATGGCGGTCTCGATTGCGGCCCAGGCCTGCCTGCCGCTGCTGCACTGGGGCGCTCCCGAGCGTGCGCTGGCCTGGTACGACGACTTCGTGGGTATCGTGGTGCATCCGGCCGAGGCCGTGGCGCGCCGCCAGGCCGTGGATGCCGCCGGCGTGGTGCACCACTACGACGAGGTGCTGTTGGGCGAAGCCATGGAGCGCGGCCCCGTCATGCTGAGCTGGCCCGCCGTGGACGGGGCCGGCCAGGGCGGACCGGACGGGCAGCCGGTCGCCACCAGCGTGGTGATCCACGAGTTCGTGCACAAGATCGACATGCGCAACGGCCCGGCCGACGGCTGCCCGCCTTTGCCTCCGGGATTCATGGGCACGCGGGGCGCGCGCGCCGCGCACGCGGCCTGGCGCGACGCCTGGGAGCCCGCGTACGAGCAGTTCCGCGAGCAGGTCATCATCGCCGAGCGTTTCGGCGGCGCATGGCCGTGGCTGGATGCGTACGGCGCCACCGCGCCCGCGGAGTTCTTCGCCGTGGCCTGCGAGGCGTACTTCGTGCACCGTGAACGTTTCGGGCAGGAATTCCCCACCCTGCTGCCCGTGCTGGATGCGTTCTTCGGCCGGCCCCTGTCCGGCTGAGGCGGCTTCGTCCCGCCCCTCAACCGCCCCTTAACCGCCCGTCAGCACGGCCCGCGCCGCCTGCGCAATGCTGGCGGCATCGACCCCAAAGTACGCACGCAGCGCCGCCCGCGTGTCGCTGCGGCCAAAGCCATCCGTGCCCAGCGTGCGGTAGCGGCGCCCCTCGGGCACATAGGCGCGCACCGATTCGGGCACGGCCCGCACATAGTCCGTGGCGGCAATGATCGGGCCACTCGTTCCCTCCAGTACCTGCGTAAGCCAGGGCTTGGCATCGCCTGCATCCCCCCTGTCACGCCCGGCCTCACAGGCCATGCCGTCGCGCGCCAGCTCGCTCCAGCTCGTCACGCTGACCACGGTGGCCGCGATGCCCTCCTCGGCCAACAGCTGCGCCGCCTTTATGACCTCGGTGAGGATGGCGCCGGAGCCCAGCAGGGTCACGTTTTTTTGAGATGAATTTGAGCCATCGCGCCCGTCCAGCAAGCGCTGATAGCTATTGAATACATAGCATCCACGCAGCACCCCTGCATGCGCCTCGGCCGGCAGGTCCGGCTGGGCATAGTTTTCGTTCATGAGCGTGACGTAATAGAAAACGTCGCGCTGCTCGGCGACCATCTCGCGCATGCCGGCGTCCACGATCACGGCCAACTCGCCCGCGAAGGCCGGGTCGTAGGCCTTGCAGTTGGGGATGGTGGCCGCCGCGAGGTGGCTGGAGCCGTCCTGGTGCTGCAGGCCCTCGCCGCCCAGCGTGGTACGACCCGAGGTAGCGCCCAGCAGGAAGCCGCGCGCGCGCTGGTCGGCGGCGGCCCAGATGGCGTCGCCCACGCGCTGAAAGCCGAACATCGAGTAGTAGATGTAGAACGGCAGCATGGCCAGGCCGTGCACGCTGTAGCTGGTGGCGGCGGCCGTCCAGCTGGCGATGGCACCGGCCTCGCTGATGCCTTCCTCCAGGATCTGCCCATCCAGCGCCTCGCGGTACGAAAGCACCGAGCCGATGTCCTCGGGCGCGTAGCGCTGGCCCACGCTGCTGTAGATGCCCACCTGCTTGAACAGGTTGGCCATGCCGAAGGTGCGTGCCTCGTCGGCCACGATGGGGACGATGCGCGGGCCCAATGTGGCGTCCTTGAGCAGCGTGCCGAGCATGCGCACGAAGGCCATGGTGGTGCTCATTTCCTTGCCATCGGCCGCCAGCGCGAACTGCGCATAGCTGGCGAGGGGCGGCACGGGCAGCACGTCGCACACCGTTTCGCGCCGGGGCAGGTAGCCGCCCAGGGCCTGGCGTTGGCGGCGCAGGTACTGCATCTCGGGGCTGTCGTCCCCCGGCTTGTAGAACGCCAGTCCGGTGGCCTGCGCGTCGCTCAAAGGCAGGTTGAAGCGGTTGCGGAATTCGATGAGGTCGGCGTCGTCGAGCTTCTTCTGGCTGTGCGTGGTCATCTTGCCCTGGCCGGCCTGGCCCATGCCGTAGCCCTTCTTGGTGTGCGCGAGGATCACCGTGGGTTGGCCGCGGTGGCGCGCGGCGGCAGCATAGGCCGCGTGGATCTTCACCAGGTCATGCCCGCCGCGCTTCAAGCGGTCGATCTGCTCGTCGGTCATGCCTTGCGCCAGCGCGGCCAGTTCGGGGGTCTGGCCGAAGAAGTGGTCGCGGTTGTAGCGCCCATCCTTGGCGGCAAAGGTCTGCATCTGGCCATCCACCGTGCCTTCCAGCGTGCGCACCAGCGCGCCCGTGAGGTCGCGGGCGAACAGACCGTCCCAGTCGCTGCCCCAGACGAGCTTGACCACGTTCCAGCCCGCGCCAGCGAACAGGCGCTCCAGCTCGTCGATGATGCGGCCGTTGCCGCGCACTGGGCCGTCCAGGCGCTGCAGGTTGCAGTTGACGACCCAGACGAGGTTGTCCAGCCCCTCGCGCGCGGCGAGCGTGAGGGCGCTCATGGATTCGGGTTCGTCCATCTCGCCGTCGCCGAACACGCCCCACACCTTGCGTGCGGAGCAATCCAGCAGGTTGCGGTGCGTGAGGTAGCGCATGAAGCGCGCGTGGTAGATGCTGCTGATGGGGCCGATGCCCATGGAGCCGGTGGGGAACTGCCAGAAGTCCGGCATGAGCCAGGGATGCGGGTAGCTGGAGAGGCCACGCACGCCCTGCGCCGGGGCGGTGATCTCCTGGCGGTAGTGCATGAGGTCCTGCTCGCTCAAACGCCCTTCGAGGAAGGCGCGCGCGTACACGCCGGGCGCGCTGTGCGGCTGGAAAAACACCAGGTCGCCCCGGTGCTGGCCTTCGCCCAGACCCTCGCGGGCGCGGAAGAAATGGTTGAAGCCACTCTCGAACAGGTCGGCCGCACTGGCGTAGCTGGCAATGTGGCCGCCAAGTTCACCATAGGCCTGGTTGGCGCGCACCACCATGGCCAGCGCGTTCCAGCGCATGATGGACGCCAGACGCTCCTCGATCGCCAGGTCGCCGGGAAACACCCCTTGTTCCTGCACGGACACGGTGTTCACGTAGGGCGTATTCAAGCCGGGGCGCCAGTCCACGCGCAATTGGCCGGCCAGCCGGTTCAGCTCGTCCAGCAGAAAGCGCGCGCGCTCAGGCCCTCCCGTGGCCACCAGGGCCTGCAGGGCGTCGCGCCATTCGGCGGTTTCCTGGGGGTCGGTATCGGGGCTGGCCGCGGCAGCGAGGGTAGCCAGTGTTGCGAGGGGCGTGGGGGCGTTCATCGCGCCACTGTAGGCCCCGCATACCGAAATAGGATGCCGATTCACACGATGTTTCACCCTTCATCGGCACAATATGCCGTTCACGGAATGATTTTCAGCATATGAAGCTTGACGCTACCGATTTGCGCATCCTGGCCGAATTGCAGGCCGATGGCGCGCTGTCCAATGTGGAGCTGGCGCGGCGCGTGCACCTGTCGGCTTCGCCCTGCCTGGCCCGGGTCAAGGCGCTGGAGGCCGCTGGCGTCATCAGCCGGTATGTGGCGCTGGCCAATGCCACGGCGCTGGGGCTGGGGCTCAATGTGTTCATCAACATCAGCCTGACAAGCCAGAGCAAGGAAGCGCTCTCGGCCTTCGAACAGCGCATCGCCGAGCATGACCAGGTGATGGAGTGCTACCTGATGACGGGCGACAGCGACTACCTGATCCGCGTGGCGCTGCCCGACATCGCAGCGCTGGAACGTTTCATTCTCGAGCAGCTCACGCCCATCCCGGGCATCGAGAAGATCCGCACCAGCTTCACGCTCAAGCAGGTGCGCTACAAGACGGCGTTGCCTCTACCCACGCCGTAGCGGTCAGCGGCTGGCAGGCGGCGTCGCCTGCGCCGGTATGCGCGCGACGTTGCCCGCCGCCATGTCTCCGGTGGCCACGCGGCGGCGCAGCTCGGCCAGCACGGCCTTCAGGCGGCGCGCATTCTCAGGGCCCATGCGCACCAGCATCTTCTGACCGCTGGAGAGTGCCTGCAGTTGGGGGTCCACGAATTCGTAGCGCACCCAGGGCCGGGTGGAGGGCACCTCGCCCACCACGGGAACCAGCCGCACCTGCAAGGGCCCCGCCGGCTCGGGCGCGGCGCGCAGGTGGTCGAGTACCGCCACCAGGCGGTCGTTGAAGTAACGCCCGGGAAAGCCCAGTTCTTCATAGGCCGCCTGGAACAGCGGATACATGCGGGCATAGAGCTTCACCGCGGCGTCTACGGGCACGGCTTCGGCCAGCGTGACGAAGGCTTGGTAACGCGCCGCGTTGGCAGACGCGATGGTCTGCGCAGGCGCATCCTGCGTGCCTTCCACCGTGAAACGGCCGGGCGTGGGCTGCACGGGCCACATGCGCGAGGGTGCCTGGGCGCGTGCCAGGTTGTCGATGGTCGCCACCATGCGGCGCACCAGCCCCTCAGGCTGCAGCAGCGCCGCCGCCTGCGGCCCCAGCAGTTCCGCCAGCGCGCGGGCCACGTAGGCGTCGGAATCGGCCAGCGCGGGCAGCGCGTCGGCCGGGGGTTCCAGCACTTCCACCGGGTTCTGCGGGCCCGACGCGGGTACCTGCGGCGCGGCGGCGGGTGGTGCGGCCTCGACGGCGGGGGCCGCAGGCGCGGGCTCGGGGGCCTGGGTGTGGCGCCACCCGAACCACCAGGCGGCGCCCGCGGCGGCGATCGCCACCAGGGCAATGACGGTCCAGACAGAGACCGAGGACTCCTGCCGGGGATGGAATTCGGCGGGGTCTCGTACAGGCATGGCGGTCCTTTCTCCACGAGGCCCCCTCGCACCGTGCAAGAGGCACCTTCGCTTCAATATTGATAGCTATTAGCGCTTGACCCGCCTATGCTACAGCCCTGTTTCATATAAAACCACGTTAAACCACCAGAGGTTACGAGGCTTACCACCGGGTCAACCGGCGGCGCCTGCGGCCAGGCCGTGCAGCCAGGCCATGGAATCGCGCAGTTCCTCCGGGCGAATTTCGTGCATGCCCGGGTACTCGCGGTAGCTCAGCGCCAGCGGCAGCGTCCGGACATGGTCACGTATGGCCTGGGCACTGGCCAGCGGAATGACGTTGTCCTGCACGCCATGGCTCACCCAGAGCTGGCGCCCCGCCAGCGCTGCCGGCTGCGCCGCATGGGGCAGCGCCTGCGGCAGCAGCCGGCTGTGCCAGACCATCGCGCCGTGCAGCAGTTCAGGCCGCGTGAGCAGCAGGGTCAGCGCCATGATGCCGCCCTGGCTGAAGCCGCCCGCCACCACGCGCGCGGCGGGAATGCCCAGCTGGCGCGCCGCGGCGTCCACGGTCTGCGCCACCAGCGCGCGGCTGGCGGCCTCCTGCGGCTCGTTGATGCTGCGCGCGCCATCCGCTGCCACGGTGAATTCGAACCAGGCATTGGCCGTCGGCCCCATGCGGTACGGTGCGCGCAGGCTCAGCACGTGGTATTGCGGGGGTACATGCGGGGCCAGGCCGAACAGGTCCTGTTCGTTGCTGCCCACGCCGTGCATGAGCACCAGCAGCCACGGCTCGGAGCCGGGCGTCGCGGGGCGGTGAAGGAAGGAAAGGGGTAGGTCGAGCATGGGCAACGTCGTGATGGGGGAAGTGTCAGGCAGCCTGCAGCGCGAAGGCGTCCATGGCCAGCATGCCATGCATGACTTCGCGGCTCAGATAGTGCGCCTCGGCGCCTTCGCCGGCAGCGCCCAGCGCAAAGAAGATGGGCAGGAAGTGGTCTTCCGTGGGATGCGCACGCCGGGCATGCGGCGCACGGGCGCGGTAGTCCAGCAGGGCCGCGGTGTCGCCCTGCTCCAGTTGCGCCTCGATCCAGCGGCTGAATTCCACCACATAGGGCGCGGGCTGGTCGGCGCCGCCGAAGAACTCGGCCAGGTTGTGCGTCATGCTGCCGGAGCCCACGACCAGCACGCCCTGCTCGCGCAGGCCGCGCAGCGCCGCACCCATCGCATACACCTCTGCCGGACCGGCACCCACGGGCAGCGCGACCTGTACCACGGGCACGTCGGCCTGCGGGAACAGATGCATCAGCGGCACCCAGGCGCCATGGTCGAAGGGGCGCGCCGCGTCGCCTCGCGCGTCGATGCCAGCCTGCTCCAGCAGGGCCAACACCTCCTGTGCCAGGGCGGGTGCTCCGGCAGCCGGGTACTGGAGCGCATAGAGCGGACGAGGAAAACCGCCGAAATCGTGCCAGGTCTCGGGCTGCGCCCCGGTCATGACGGTGGCGCCACGCGCCACCCAGTGCGGCGACATGATGACCACGCCGCGCAAGCGGGGGTACTGCGCCTTCAGTTCGGCGCCCCAGCGGGTGAGCGCCGGGCCGGTACTGCCGGGCTCCAGCGCAAACAGCGGCGCGCCGTGCGAGACGAACAGCACGGGCAGCGCGGCAGCGGTCGTCGAAGAGGTGACAGAAGGGGTATGGGGGGTGTTCATGGCAAAACCTCAGTCCAGGTTGCAATCATGTGGGAGCGACACGCTTGATGCCAAGCGCCATAGACCCCATCACAGCGTCCCATCCATCACACCAATGCGATGTGAAAGCAGCGTCACTCTCCCAGATGGGGCCGCCCGCGCAATGCCTTGACACCTCCGCGCCGGCTCTTGGACTCCAGCCGCCGCTGCTGCGATCCCAGCGTGGGCCGCGTGGCACGTCGCACGCGCGGCGGCCGCGCCACGCTGTCCACCAGCGCCTGCAGGCGCGCCAACGCATCCAGGCGGTTGGCCTCCTGGGTGCGGTATTGCTGTGCCTTGATGACCAATACCCCCTGCTGGGTGATGCGGCTGTCGCGCAGGGCCAGCAGGCGCTGTTTCACATCTTCAGGCAATGAAGAGGCCGCGATGTCGAAGCGCAGGTGCACAGCGCTGGA
Organism: Diaphorobacter sp. J5-51; assembly: GCF_001023515.1. Taxonomy (NCBI): domain Bacteria; kingdom Pseudomonadati; phylum Pseudomonadota; class Betaproteobacteria; order Burkholderiales; family Comamonadaceae; genus Diaphorobacter; species Diaphorobacter sp. J5-51. Next base: position 200,174 of record NZ_JSYI01000130.1, read on the forward strand.
CACCTTGTTCACGTTCTGCCCGCCCGCCCCCTGGGCGCGCATGGCAGTAAGTTCGACCTCGGCCGGGTCCACGCGCACGCCGGAAGAAGGATTGCCGGAGGCCATGCCCGTCCGTCAGGCGGCCCCGGCGCGCAGGGCGTCGTCCAGCGCCTGCAGGAAGCGCTGCGGGCGCTCAAACTGCACCCAGTGGCCGGCTTCCTCGATCAGCGCCATGCCGCGAAAGTCCGGAGCCGCCGCCGCGTACGCCCCCTCCAATGCACCAATCCACTCTTTGTACAGAGCGTCGCTGCGGCCATAGATCGCATGCACGGGGCACGGCACCAGCGGCAGGGCGCGCGCCAGCGCATCGGTGTGCGCCAGGCGGCGGCGGGGCATGCGGTCGCGCACCACATTGGCCACGTGCGTTTTCAACGCCAGGCCGCCCAAACCGTCGATGAGCGAAGTGTCCTGGAGCATCAGCGCCGCCAGGTTGTAGCGGTGCGCCGCAATCTGCCCCTCCTGCGGCAGGTGGCGCCAGGCCTTGAGCTCGAATTGTCGTTGGGGAACCACCCCCATCGCCGGGGCCCCCACCAGCACGAGTTGGCGGGCCAGTTCGGGGTGGGCTGCGAGCAGCAGGCCCGACGTCAATCCACCAAAGGAAAATCCCACCAGGTCACACGGCCGTGGCCCGAACAGCGTACGCAGGCCTTCGGCCAGCGGCTCCACCAGGGCGTCCGCATCGCCCCCCGCGGGTGGTGCGGCCGAATCTCCGAATCCCGGCAGATCGGGGACCCAGACCTCGCGGCCACTGTCCTCCAGACCGTGGATGTTGCGCACCCAATGCGTCCAGCTGCCGCTGCCGCCATGCAGCAGTACCAGAGGCAGCGCACCATCCTGGGATGCCCCCCAGACATGCCAGACGATGTCGCCGGTACCGCAGGGGGTGGACTCGCGCCGTGCGCGTTGCTGCAACGCAGTGACTTCAGGAGGCAGGGGCAGCGTGGCGAGCGATGGCTCCTTCACCATTGGGCCAGCCCGTCAATGGCAAGGGCGTAGCCCTGCACCCCAAACCCGCACATCACCGCGCGGGCCGCGCCGGCCAGATAGGAGTGGTGGCGAAAGCTCTCGCGCGCATGCACGTTGCTGATGTGCAGCTCTACCACGGGCACTCCCGTGCCCTTCACGGCATCCAGGAGTGCCACGCTGGTGTGGGTGTAGGCGGCAGCATTGAGCACGACGCCGGCCAGTTGGCCCGCCGCATGCAGCCGGCCGGCCTCGTGGATCCAGTCCACCAGAGCGCCTTCATGGTTGCTCTGGCGAAATACCAGCGCCAACCCGTGGCGTGCACATGCGGCCGTGCAGAGCTGCTCGACATCCGCCAGAGTCTGGGAGCCATACACCTGCGGCTCGCGCGTGCCCAGCAGGTTGAGATTGGGGCCGTTGAGAACGTAAACGGTTTTCGTCATGGAGTGCTAGCGCGGTTCTACCCGCCGCAACGGACCCGCGAATGCGCATTATCGCGGCCAGCACTCCGGCTGGCGTGCCCGTGTCAGCGCCAATCGCGATGGCCGCGATGGTGCCGATGGCCGTGGCGGTACCCGTGCCCGTATCCGCGGTAATACCCCACGGGCGGTGCCACGACCACGGGTGGCGCGTAATAGACCGGGCGCGGAGCCCTGTATACGGGCGGTGCGTACACCACGGGCGGCGGGGCGTAATACACGGGTGGAGGCGAGTAATACACAGGAGCGGCGTTGCCCACCCCCACGACGGCGCCGGGCACGCCCACGCCGACAGACCAGTACACGTCGCTGCGTGCCTGGGCGGTGCCTGCGCCCACCAACAGGGCCAGCGCCACACCGGCCGAAGCGGCGGCGGCAAACCAAGAGCGATGTTGGATCATGAAAATCTCCTATGTAGGGGTGCCGCGGCACCCGGGTGCCTGAACACAAGGCGTTTGGACGTCTAACGCGCCAGCACCGTGAAAGGATGGCATGAACAGATGTTCAGGTTGTTTCCGAACGTACCCCGCGCCGTTTCCATGCGTAACCGCAGCGGCCGCTCAACAAGCGCTCGCGCCGGTAGTACGCATCTATGCCGCCTAAAATCCCCCGCATGAGCACCCCCGTCCATCACGACACTTCTGCGGAAGCCGCAAAACCCAGCAACTTCCTGCGCCAGATCATCGAATCCGACCTGTCGCACGGTGTGCATGCCCAAAAACACTGGGCGGGCAGCCCAGGCGACGCAGCCCACCACGCCGCCGCAGCGGTTGACCCTGCCAAGATCCGCACGCGCTTTCCGCCCGAACCCAACGGCTACTTGCACGTGGGCCATGCCAAGAGCATCTGCCTGAATTTCGGCCTGGCGCGCGACTACGGCGGCGTGTGCCACCTGCGCTTTGACGACACCAACCCCGAGAAGGAAGATCAGGAGTACGTAGACAGCATCATCGATTCCGTGCGCTGGCTGGGCTTCGACTGGAAAGACCCCGACGGCCACGAGAACCTGTACTACGCCAGCAATTACTTTGGCTTCATGTACCGCGCGGCCGAGTACCTGATCGAGACCGGCAACGCCTACGTGGACGAGCAAACGCCCGAAGAGATGCGCGCCAACCGCGGCGACTTCGGCAAGCCCGGGGTGGACAGCCCCTATCGCAACCGCACCCCTGCGGAGAACCTGGCGCGCTTTCGCGAGATGCGTGACGGCAAGCTCCCCGACGGCGCCGCCGTACTGCGCGCCAGGATCGACATGGGGCACCCCAACATCAACCTGCGCGACCCGGCCATCTACCGCATCAAGCACGCCGAGCACCACAACACCGGCAACCAGTGGTGCATCTACCCCATGTACACCTTCGCGCACCCGATCGAGGATGCGCTGGAGTGCATCACCCACAGCATCTGTACGCTGGAGTTCGAGGACCAGCGCCCCTTCTACGACTGGCTGCTGGACCGCCTGGGGGAAGGCGGCCTGATCGCCCGCCCCCAGCCGCGCCAGTATGAGTTCGCGCGCCTGAACCTCACCTACGTCATCACCAGCAAGCGCAAGCTCAAGCACCTGGTGGACAGCGGCATCGTGAGCGGCTGGGACGATCCGCGCATGCCCACCATCGTGGGCCTGCGCCGGCGCGGCTATACGCCGGCCTCCATCCAGATGTTCTGCGAGCGCATTGGCGTGACCAAGGACTACAGCTGGATCGACTACGGCACGCTGGAGGGCTGCCTGCGTGAGGACCTGGAATCCAAGGCCCACCGCGCCATGGCCGTGCTCGACCCGCTCCCGCTCACGCTGACCAACTGGGCCGAAGTCTTCGGCAGCGACGGCCACGTCGAGGCCTGCAGCCTACCCGCCCTGCCCCACGCGCACGAAGGCCAGGCTGTTCCCGAGCGCCACTTCACCCTGGGCCGCGAGGTCTGGATCGAGCGCGAAGACTTCGCCGAAGTGCCACCCAAGGGCTACAAGCGTCTTTATCCTCCCCGGCTCGGGGCGGACGGGCAAATGCTCCCGGGCAACACCGTGCGCCTGAAGGGCGGCTACGTCATCGAATGCACCGGCTGCGAGAAAGATGCGGGCGGCCACGTCACCCGCGTGCTCGCCACCGTGGTGCCCGACACCAAGAGCGGCACGCCCGGCGCCGATAGCGTGAAGGTAAAAGCCGCCATCACCTGGGTGGGGGTGCAGGACGGCGTGCAGGCCGAGGTGCGCCTCTACGACCGCCTGTTCACCGACGCCCAACCCGACGCGGGTGGTAAAGACTTTCTGGCCCTGCTCAATCCCGACAGCCTGAAGGTGGTGACCGCCTATGTGGAGCCATCACTGGCGGCCGCCCAGCCCGACGATAAGTTCCAGTTCGAGCGCTTCGGTTACTTCGTGGCCGACCGGGTGGACCACAGCGCTAGCCGCCCGGTGTTCAACAAGATCACCGGACTGAAGGACAGTTGGGCGAAATAGCCGGCCGCTGCTCGACAAGCAAATGCCCGCGTCCGCGGGCATTTTTTTTCGTCTCAAACCGAACGCCTGCGCATTGCCGAGGCTGCACGACGGAAATTCTCCCGGCGCGAAGATGGATTCTTAATAACGATTCTCGTTTGCTTTATCATCCCACCACCTTATTGCCGAGAAAGACTTGAGCCTCATGTCCATGCCTATGAAATCCTTGGTTGTTGCATGTGTTCTGGCCGCTGCAGGCGCCGCAAGTGCGCAGGACCAGGTGGTCAACCTGTATTCCGCCCGCCACTACGCCACCGATGAAGCGCTGTACAGCGGCTTTACCAAGGCCACGGGCATCAAGATCAATCGCGTGGATTCTGATGATGCCGGGATCATGGCCCGTCTCAAGGCAGAAGGAGCCGCATCCCCTGCCGACGTGATCCTGCTGGTGGACGCCGCCCGCCTCTACCGTGGCGAGGCCGACGGCCTGTTCCTGCCCGTGCGCTCGAAGGTGCTGGAGGACGCCATTCCCGCGAACCTGCGCGCAACACCGGTCGCCGACGGTGGCATTCCCTGGTTTGGCCTGTCCACGCGGGCGCGTGTGGTTGTCTACAACAAGACCAAGGTCAACAAGGACGATGTGGACACCTATGAAGAGTTGGGTGACCCCAAAAACAAAGGCAAGGTCTGCATCCGTTCCGGCTCGCACCCCTACAACCTGAGCCTGTTCGGCGCCGTGATGGAACACGTGGGCGAACAGAAAGCCGAAGCATGGCTCAAGGGCGTGGTGAACAACCTCGCCCGCGCGCCTAAAGGGGGCGACACCGATCAAATCAAGGCCGTCGCAGCCGGCGAATGCGATATCGCCGTGACCAACAGCTATTACCTCGCCCGCCTGATGCGCTCGGACAAGCCCGAAGACAAGGCCGTGGTGGACAAGGTGGCGGTGGTGTTCCCCAACCAGCAATCGTGGGGCACGCACATGAACATCGCAGGCGGCGCAGTGGCCCGCCACACCAAGAACCAAGCCAACGCCATCAAGTTCCTGGAATACCTGGCCAGCCCTGAGGCTCAGAACTACTTTGCCAACGGCAACAACGAATGGCCCGCCGCCAAAGACGTGGATCCGGGCAACCCGGCCCTCAAGGCCATGACGGGCGGCCAACCGTTCAAGAGTGAAACCATCCCCATTGGCGCGGTCGGCGCCAACACCGTCAAGGTACAGCAGATGCTGGACCGCGTCGGTTTCCGGTAAGCCCTCTGCCCCTTGCGCACAGCCCGGCCCTGCCGGGCTGTTGCTTTTCTAGGGAGTGCCGGATCGCTCGGTGATAATTAACGTTTACGTTAACGTAACTTTGGAGACAGACCATGGAAATCAAGGGCAAGGTGTTCATCGTCACCGGCGGCGCGTCAGGCCTGGGTGAAGGCACGGCACGCATGCTGGCTTCAGCGGGCGGCTTGGTGGTGATTGCCGACATGCAGGCCGACAAGGGCGAAGCCGTCGCGCGCGAGATCGGCGGGCGCTTCGTGCGCTGCGACGTGAGCAGCGAGGCCGATGGCCAAGCCGTGGTGGCCGCAGCGGTATCGATGGGCAAGCTCATGGGCCTGGTGAACTGCGCCGGCATCGCCCCTGCGGAAAAGACCGTTGGCAAGAACGGCGCGCATGCGCTGGCTTCGTTCACCAAGACCATCACGGTGAACCTGATCGGCAGCTTCAACATGATCCGCCTGGCCGCCGAGGCCATGTGCAAGAACGAACCCGAAGCCACCGGCGAGCGCGGGGTGATGATCTCCACCGCCAGTGTGGCGGCCTATGACGGGCAGATCGGGCAGGCGGCGTACTCTGCTTCCAAGGGCGGAATCGTGGGCATGACACTGCCCATCGCCCGCGACCTGGCACGCAACGGCATCCGCAACATGACCATTGCCCCCGGCATCTTCGGCACCCCCATGCTGTTCGGCATGCCCCAGGAGGTACAGGACGCGCTGGCCGCCGGCGTCCCCTTCCCCAGCCGCCTCGGCACCCCGCAGGATTACGCCAAGCTGGTGCGCCACATCTTCGAGAACGACATGCTCAATGGCGAAGTGATTCGTCTGGATGGCGCGATCCGCCTTCCACCGAAGTGATTTTTTGATAGCGCCTTGCGCTTGTCTGTATTGGGTTCGAGCCCGATTCCGTATATTTTCCTAACGAAACCAACGCGGACGCAGTCGATGAGTAACTGCGGTTAGGGCTGGCGGCGCACGGACGCAGGCAAGCGCTGCAGTTCAGCCTCCAAGGCGCGGATGTTGCTCTGGTGGCGGTTCACCGCCAGCTGCGCATCCGCACCGCCCGCCCCCTCCTGCGCCTGCAGGCGCCGCAAGGCGTCGCGCTCCTTGTCCAGTTCATGGTTCTGGATCGCGCGGCGCCCATCACCATCGGGCTGCACGATCACGGGCGTGTGTCCTGGCGAAGCGGCGTACGCGCGGCCGAAGCACAAAAACCGCTAGTACGTGCAAATAACGTAGGGTTTAGCGCATTTATTGATGCGAATGGACAGATTCTCAGTAGCCTGATTGGGCATGCCGGGAATGGAACCATGGACATTCAGCCACGTAGCGGAGCGACGCCCTATATTCGCATAGCTGCTTGGCTGTCGCAATAAATTCTGAAAACACAGAAAAAAAGCCGCTGCAAATAATTTTGCAGTGGCTTTTTTGATATTGGCGGAGTGGACGCGAGAGACGCCTTGATCCGGTAGCCGCCAGCATCCGCCAAAAGCCCAATGCCGACAACGGGTTAGCGCGTTGAGTCGGCCGCTTTCCGCCAGGATCTTCCGCGATTGTGGCACGGTTTTCTGTGAGTCGAATTGTGAGTTCAATCGACCCCCATGAAAGCCAGAAACCCCAAAACTATCCAAGACCAAATCGACCACGCCGCCTGTGGCACGTCCCGCAAGCTGTACCGCATCAACGGCGCGGAGTTCCTGTTGCAAGTCACACCCAAGGGTGTGAAGTCTTGGTGTTATCGCTACACCCTGAACGGCAAGACCCGCGTCATGGGGCTTGGCCCCGTGCATCGCATCTCCTTTGACGAAGCCACCAAGCGGGCACGCAAGATTCGCGTACTGTTGGACGACGGCATTGACCCACTGGCCGAACGTGACCACAAGAAGGCAGAGCAAGCCCTGAGCAAAACCTTCAAGGAGTGCGCAGCAGAATTCATCCGCAGCCATGAAGCGGGCTGGAAGTCCGCGAAGCACACCGCACAGTGGTCGGCAACGCTGGAAGCCTACGCTTACCCCACTATCGGAGACTTGGCGGTACAGAACATCAAGGTGGCACACGTCAAGAAGGTCATCGAACCGATCTGGCGCACCAAGAATGAAACCGCCGAGCGAGTTCGGTCTCGCATCGAGAAGGTTCTGGCGTGGGCCACCGTACATGGCTATCGAACGGGCGACAACCCGGCACGATGGTCAGGCTACCTCAGCGAAATCTTCCCCAAGCGAGCCGCTGTGCGCAAGGTGAAACATCATCCTGCACTGCCGTATTTGGAGCTACCTGCCTTCATGCGCCTGTTGGAAAACACCTCAGGTCGAGGGGGATGGGTGCTGCGCTTCTTGATCCTGACCGCCACTAGAACGACCGAGACGCGAGCCGCCGAATGGTCGGAAATCGACATGGAGGAACGTCTGTGGTGCATTCCGGCAGAGCGTATGAAGGCATCACGTCCGCACCGTGTCCCGCTGTCAGAGCCAGCGATGGAAATCCTGCGCTACATGAAGGCCGTCAACGATGCACATCCCACGCCGTCGAAGTACGTCTTCAACGGCCAGACCTGGGGCAAGCATCCCTCGGAGGCCATCATGTTGATGCGACTGAAACACATGGGCCGCACCGACATTGTTCCGCACGGTTTCAGAAGCACCTTCCGGGACTTCGTGGCGGAAAAAACCGACTTCCCCCGTGAAGTGGCGGAGGCTGCGCTGGCGCATGCACTGCAAGACAAAACGGAAGCTGCCTACCAGCGCGGTGACTACCTTGAAAAGCGCCGTGAACTGATGACCTTGTGGGCCAACTTCTGCATGTCCGGTTAGACATCCGCCGGGATCGACCGTCGATTGCCTTTGACCAAAACCGTGCTATAGAATTTCCTCCATGAACTGCAAAGCGGGTACAGCAGTTCTACAGTTCGGATGAACTGTCGGGTGTGACGCACAGCTCCCTCGTCACCTCCGCCACCCCTCTTGTGCCAAGTTCCTTGGTAACAAAGAGGTGCATCAGTCGCTACCAATGCGCAGGCGACCATGCACAAAGAATGCCGAGCAACCGGGCTTCTCTGTGTGTAGATGATTTGGTCAAACCCCTCTAGAACTTGAACCATTACCCGAGACGTTTCTCGTCTCTCCCCGTGGGTCGTGGCTCTCTTTTGGAGATGATCCATGTCCATCAACACATTGAAAGTAGATGTCCAAAGCGCCCTGACTCAGAAAAATGATCGCCTCTTGCGCGATGCCGAAGTTCAAAAACTGACTGGCGTGCGCAAGACTCGCCGCTCCGACCTGATGCGCGACGGCAAATTCCCGCAGCCCATCAAAATCTGTGGAGGCCGCACGAATTACTGGCTGGCATCTGAAATCGAAAAATTCATTGCCGACCAGGTCGCCTTGCACCGCACCGAACAGGCTGAAAAGCTGGCTCAACTCGCCAGTGACCCCTTCAACGTTCTGATGAGTGCCTTGGCAGGCAAGCCAAGCCAGAACTCGCAAGGGGCCTGCGATGCGTAAGCCCAGCACCCCCAAGAGCACCGAAGGCTTTGATACCCCGAGCCTGCTGCGTCCCAAGCGCCGCAAAAGCATTCCCTTGCTGGAATTCATGCGCGAGGACTTCCCCGATGAAGACCCCCTGCTGGGAAAAGTCATCACCCACGGATCAACCGGCATGTTGTCTGCACAACGTGGTCTGGGCAAGTCGCTCCTGGCTTTGCACGTTGGATATGCCGTTGCAGGCGGCAAGATTCTCAAGCCGTGGGGCCGCGGCATTGGTGGCGTCGTCGTTTACCTTGACGGCGAGATGCACAGTCGCACCTTGCAAAAACGCCTGCGGCAGATCAGCAACCGCGACAGCAAGCCAGTGACCCGAAAGATGGTGGAGCAAAACTTCCACATCATTGGCCGGGATGCTTTCGATCACGTCATCGGCTACATCGACAGCGAGGACGATCAGGCGTTCATCGAATCCATGCTGCCCGATGATTGCCGCCTGCTGATCGTGGACAACCTTTCGGCATGGACGAGTTCTGCCCGCGAAGACGGCACCGCCTTTGCCCCGATCAAACGCTGGCTGGCCCACTTGCGCACCAAGGGCATTGCAGTCCTGCTGGTTCATCACACCGGCAAGAACGGCAGCAGCCAGCGCGGCACCAGCATCCATGAGGACTTGCTCGACTACTCCATCCTGCTGCGCGAGGACAAATCGGGCAAACCCAAGAACGGCACCAGCTTTCTGCTGGAGCACACGAAGTTGCGCGAACTCCACCCGGACATCCCAAAGGTGTGCCGCTATACATTCACGACCGATCTGACTACCGATGTCATGGATCACCGCTATGAAGATGGCGAAAGCGATGCGGTCAGCGAGGACGATGCAGCGATTGTCGAACTACTCAAGGAAGGTCTTTCCGGCAAGGAGGTCGCCGAGAAACTGGACGTTTCAACCTCTGTTGTCAGCCGTGTGAAGACGGCACTCTCGGACGAGTTGCGTGCCGAGATCGAAGCGGCTCAGGCGATTCGTTCGGCGGCCAAAAAGTCGGGCAAGGAGCCGTCATGATGGATTGCTTGCTTGCAAACACTAGCGCACGCAATCCTGAAATCGGGGCGAAGACCCCGCATTCACAGGCACTTTGCCATGCGCAGAGCGACCTTATTCATACCGCGCAAAGCCAACGCCCAGAAAAAGGCAAAGATGCTGCGAGAGTCGTCACGGAGACTGCGGAGGATATCGCCGATGCTGCGGGAGCCGAAACCTCGAAACGCGGAGGCCAGCGATTTCGCCCACTATGTAATGAGCGCACTTTCACCATCGGACATGGCCATGTGGGGTACATCGTCACCCATCAGATCGTTGGGGGCCGCACCGAATCGGCTCAGCGGGAGGTGTCGCCATGACCGACTCCGTCAAGCTGTGCGTGGACCTGCGCTCGATGCCCGAGGATGCCCGTCGTGAAGTGGAGGTTCACCATGCGCGAACCCAGGACAAGCGTGATAGCTATATAGGTGAACGCTACCCCAAGGCGATCACCGTCACCAGCCCACTCAGTGGCACCGGCATGGAGCTGAAAACGTTTTGGGAGGATGCGAAGCCGCGCTTCGTGCAATCCCATATCGTTGCGGCGCTGAACCTCCCCAATGCGCTCACTGGGCACAACTGCGAGCACGGAACCAGCATTTTTGCCGCTGGCGAGGCTGGGCTGGAACTTCTCAAGCACCGCATGGTCTGCGATGGCGTCCCTGGGGCTGCGGTGGATATGTTGACGACCCATCATGTCTCGCTGCACGGGGCTACCATTACCTACCTACTGTGTTGTGCCGACGAGAAGCAAGCCAACGCCAACGTGCTGAAAATGAAGGCTGCGCTGCGCATCTTGGGCTACGTGCCGACGGGAAACGACTCCACGAACGAGACCTTCGACGTGCCGCGCAATGGGTATGTGATTACGGTATATCACAAGACCGATTTCAGCCACTGCATCTTCTCCAATGAGGACTTGGCCGAAACACTCAAGGCCCGTGCCCGCTGCATTATTCGCATCGAGGTCTATATGCAAGGCCACTTCCTGCGTGAACGCGGATTGGATGCATTGGAAAGCTGGCGAAACGCCTACGCGGAGGGTCGGTACGAGGCCATCTTTAACGAGCTGGTGCGTGGACTGTTCAAGCTGGATGTGGTGTTGCGCCACAAGGCCCCGCGCAAAGAGGCTTTGAAAAGCCTGACCGCTACGGAGCGCGAGATTGTTTTGGCCTACCTGGCCGGGACACCCCTTGACGCGCTTCCCGCCATCAAAGAAGGTGCCACCGCAGATGCCCGCAGCAAGATCAAAAGCAAATGGAAGAAGACCATCCGCGACAAGCTGCGCATCGACATCACGATCCCATGGGAGCAACACCAGAAACTGCACCACGCCGATATGGATCGTTTGGTACGGTATCCCGGTGACTATCACCCGGACGCGGTCACTGTAGCGGAATGTTTCTGTCAGGAGAACTGGCCGAAGCTGCGGAAACGCCTTAGAAAGCTCCGCAGCGATAAGGCGGCTCGCCCAACTACCGCATGAACCGGCGGCAGCCATGCCGCTACCGCTCAAAACCGGCAAGCAACACTTGCAGGCTGTCGGCATGGCAATTTCGACATTGTTTCAACATCGAAAGGAGCCGGACATGCTGGTCAAAGTCTGCAAGCACGGGAATAGCCTGAGCATCAGGCTTGGGGCGTACGTCACCCGAACCGCCCGGATCAAGTGCGGGGATTGGGTCGATGTGGTTTTGCTGTCCAGTGGGGAGATTCGCATCACGCCCAAGACTGGGCCCGAGCCGCTTGAGACCGATGGTGAGGCAGCGCCAACCGATCTGGCTCCTGCCATCGACGAGGAGCGTTGGTGATGCGGGCCACTGACTGCGTATTCCACGCGATGGCGGACACGATTCCATGCTGATGGCGG